>NZ_JRFE01000027.1 GCF_000756305.1 Myxosarcina sp. GI1 | reverse complement strand
ACAATGCCACAAAATTCCATCGGCAGTTGTAGTTTTACAGCCGTGTTCTGGCTGCCACTGCTGCTGTAACCACACCTTAACGCGATCGGTGTCGGGGGTAGGAATTTCTGTATACAATAATTCTTTCATCATTCAATTTGTTGAAAAAACTTCGTAGGGGCGATTCGCGAATGCGGTGCGACCCACAGAGGCTACCGCCTCAAAGTCTTGCTTCGCAAGACGCTTGCGCGTACGCGCTGTTCGGCGAAAGACGCAAGGGAACGCGCCGCGATGCAAAAGGCAAAAGTCAAAAGCGTTGATTGATAATGCTTTCAAAATTTCTAAACGATTGCTTGATTTATGCCTTAGTCTACTAGGGACTAGTCGGGAACAATAACTTTTTACTCGATCTGCTATTTTCTTAGTATTTCAAGTAAAGCAAACCAAATAAATCCAGGTGGCGATCGTTCTTTGCAGGTTAATTCTTGTTACGGGCGATCGCTTCTTAAACGGCGCGTATGTGCCAGCCTCTCCCGAAGGGAGTCTTTGAGCAGATAGACTCTATGTCGCTTCCACATGAAAAGTAACAATTATTACCAAACGTTCGTGCTTGGCGATCCCAGTGTATGTACGGTAAACCACACTACGAAACTAGTTGCAATCAAAGTCATTTCTTAGCTAGATTAGCACTCGGAAGGTGAGAGTGCTAATCTAAATCATCAACATCTTCGCAAGACAATTTTTGATACAGACATAAGAAGTCTGGCTAATCATTTGGAGGATTTTGTATGGCAGCTATTACGATCAACGTTTCTACAGTTAAACCTTTAGGAGATCGCGTATTTATTAAAGTTAGTGCTTCAGAAGAAAAAACTGCTGGCGGTCTTTATCTACCCGATGCAGCTAAAGAAAAGCCCCAAGTTGGAGAAGTAGTAGGTGTAGGACCTGGCAGACGTAACGATGATGGCGGCTACACTGCTTTGGAAGTCAAAGTAGGCGATAAAGTACTTTATTCTAAGTATGCAGGTACCGATATTAAGCTTGGTGGCGAAGATTACGTACTTCTATCAGAAAAAGATATTCTCGCCGCAGTTTCTTAGATTTTCAGATACGTCAGTAGTAATTTAGTCGCTCTAACTCGATCGGCGATTGGTGCTGACTATTTTTTAAACAGCAACATTAACTCAACTAATTTTTCCAGTAGTTTAGAGGTATAAACAGCTCCTATGGCTAAATCTATAATCTATAACGATGAAGCTCGTCGTGCTTTAGAAAAAGGTATTGACTTATTAGCAGAGTCAGTAGCAGTTACTCTCGGTCCCAAAGGACGTAACGTAGTTCTCGAAAAAAAATTTGGCGCGCCCCAAATTGTCAATGATGGGGTAACTATCGCCAAAGAAATTGAATTAGAAGATCATATCGAGAATACTGGCGTATCTTTAATTCGTCAAGCTGCTTCTAAAACTAACGATATAGCTGGCGACGGCACTACTACAGCTACCGTATTAGCTCACGCAATCGTCAAAGAAGGATTGCGTAACGTTGCTGCTGGTGCGAACCCCATCGCCATCAAGCGCGGTATCGATAAAGCTATCGAATATTTGGTAGGCAAAATTAAAGAGCAGGCTCAACCTGTAGGTGATTCTAGAGCGGTTGCTCAAGTTGGCGCAATTTCTGCTGGTAACGACGAAGAAGTAGGCGACATGATCGCTCAAGCAATGGATAAAGTAGGTAAAGAAGGAGTTATTTCCTTAGAAGAAGGAAAATCCATGTTTACCGAATTAGAAATTACTGAAGGGATGCGTTTTGACAAGGGCTATATCTCCCCTTACTTCGTTACCGACAGCGAACGCATGGAGGCAGTTTTTGACGAGCCTTTTATCTTAATTACCGATAAAAAGATTACCCTCGTACAAGACCTGGTTCCCGTTCTCGAACAGGTAGCGCGTCAGGGCAAACCTCTGGTAATTATTGCCGAAGATATTGAAAAAGAAGCTCTGGCTACTCTAGTAGTCAACCGTCTACGCGGTGTACTCAACGTTACTGCGGTTAAAGCTCCTGGTTTTGGCGATCGCCGCAAACAAATGCTAGAAGACATTGCCGTATTAACTGGCGGTCAGGTTATCTCTGAAGATGCGGGCTTAAAGCTAGAATCTACCAAAGTCGATATGCTCGGTACGGCGCGACGCATCACCATGACCAAAGACAACACCACAATCGTTGCTGAAGGTAACGAACAGGCTGTTAAAGCTCGCTGTCAGCAAATTCGCCGTCAAATTGAAGAAACCGAATCTTCTTACGATCAGGAAAAATTGCAAGAGCGTTTGGCTAAACTAAGCGGTGGCGTTGCCGTAATCAAAGTCGGTGCGGCTACTGAAACCGAAATGAAAGACCGCAAACTTCGTTTGGAAGACGCGATCAACGCTACTAAAGCTGCGGTTGAAGAAGGCATCGTTCCTGGTGGCGGTACTACTCTAGCTCATCTAACACCTGGTTTAGAAGAGTGGGCAAATGCCAACCTCAAAAACGAAGCTCTAACTGGCGCAACCATCGTCGCTCGTGCCTTGACTGCACCTTTAAGAAGAATTGCTGAAAATGCAGGTATGAATGGTGCGGTTGTAGCCGAAAGAGTCAAAGAAAAAGACATAAATATTGGCTTTAATGCTGCTACTAACGAGTATGTCGATATGTTTGAGGCTGGTATTGTCGATCCTGCTAAAGTAACTCGCTCTGCTTTGCAAAATGCAGCTTCGATCGCGGGAATGGTCTTAACTACCGAATGTATCGTTGTAGACAAACCAGAAAAAGATAAGCCTGCCGCTCCTGCTGGTGGAGACTTCGATTACTAAGATTACTAATTGCTAAAAAAATAGTAACTTTGTAGCTGCTTCAATATTGAAGCAGCTATTTTTGTGTATACTAAGAAACGCTTACTTGCGATCGCCTATGACTTTATTTACTCGCGAACAAGTTCTCAGTCAACTTCAACAAGGACAATCTCTGGTTAGAGCCGAACTGAGTAAGCTCGATCTTGAAGAAGCAAATATAGATAGGGCAAATTTTGTCGAAGCGTATTTACGAGGAGCAAACTTCGCTCGCGCTTCCTGTCAGCAAACAGACTTTACCAAGGCTATTTTGCGATTTGCCGTTCTCAATGACGCTAATTTGGCTGGTGCCAAGTTAAATAAAGCAGAGTTAAATAACGCCTGGTTACATGGCACTAATCTCAAGAAAAGCGAAGCAGTAGGAGTTAAATTATTCGATGCCAAACTAAATCGTCTAGAAGCTCCTCTGGCAAAACTAAACGAAGCCGATTTACGACAGGTAAAAGGAGAAGCTGCCAACTTTAGCGGTGCGAATTTTACCAAAGCCAATTTAACACAGGCAAATCTTCCTCAAGCTAATTTTAGCGGTGCTAACCTGAATCAGGCGATCGCTATAGCGGCAAATTTACCCCATACGCTGTGGCGACAAGCAGACTTAGAACGAGTCGATCTCAGTCATAGTTCTCTAGTTTCCGCAGATTTTACTGCGGCTAATTTAGTTTCTGCCAAACTTACTGGTTGCAATCTTACCTCGGTGAATTTCCAGCAGGCAGAATTATTAGAAGCAATCTTAGAAAGAACAAAATTAGAGCTTACTAACTTTAGTAAAGCATCTTTGTTTGCTGCTAACTTAGAGGGTGCTACCCTAAGTCAAGTTGACTTTACTGGTGCTAACTTGCAAGATGCCAATTTAGAAAATACCATTTGGAATAGAGTCGAGCTTACTGATTGTAATGTTAGTAACGCAGTTTTTACTAACGCTAAAGGTTTGACCGACGCACAAACACAGTGGCTCAAAAAACACGGAGCTTTAAACGTTCCTAATTAATAATTAATTTCCCAGCAGCTCGCGAGCGGCTCTAGAATGGCGATATTTAAAGTGAGTCGTATCCGCTATCGCTTCTCTAACTCTAGAGCTAGATTCGCCGTATAAATCGAGCCATTCATAAAAAGTTAGTTCTCCTCCTAAATAAACATTGGGGTTTTTTGCTCCTTCTAACATAGTTTCGCAAATAAGATTGTAGGCATCGAGCCAAGTCTGTTGGATTTCCGATGTCCACTCTTTACCTAAATATTCGGCAAAAGTTTCTATTAGTGCCTGTCCGACAAAGGGATAGTGTTCGCGCAGCGTACCTATTTCGCGATGGTAGGCTCCCAAACTTTTTAAAGCCGCAGATAATGCCTGTGGATTATGCAAATTTTCGACAATTATTGCCAGAGAAATAATTAGTTTTCTTTCTTGAGCTTTTGCATCTGCATTTTTAAACAAAGGTTTTAGTTCTGGATGATGTGCAAACAGTTTTTGATAAAAGCTAGCGGAAAAAGCAATTTGTTGGGGTTTAACTTTGGCAAAACTGCTTTCTAATAGACGAACGTTTAAAGCCATAATTTAAGAATTTATTTGCTCGAAAAAATTATTTAAAATAGTTTTGGGAACTTTACCAACCAGGGATGTAGTTACTTGCTTTTCCTCGTCTAAAAAAGTAAATTGAGGAACTCCTGTTACGCGATATTGTTCTACTTGTCGTTTCCATTTAGCATCGTCGATATCGAGCATTACAAAATTGACGCGATCGCCATATTGCTGATGTAGTTCTCTTACGGTAGCAGCCATTCCCTGACAGATGGTACACCAATCAGCATAAAACTCTACTAAAGTTGGTTTATTGTTATCCATAGCAATTTCGTAAGCAATCGACTCATTAGTTAGATTGTGTAGAACAGCCAACCCACTTACTGAGGAAATATTAATTTCTTCATTGCGATCGCCGATAAAAAAAAGCAAACAAATTGCTAATATGCCAGAAATCGCACTAACAATTAAACTTTTTTTTGACATTATAAAAAATTTCTCAATTCTTTTTTAAATGAATACCTCAAAGCTCGAACGAAAGTTAATGACTAAAGTTTAAAACCTTTATATTAAAACAAATAATTTTTGATTGTATAACTTTTAATATTACTTCTTGCCAAGCAAAAATAAACCTAAAGTCTAAAGCCTGATTTTATTGATAATAGTAAGCTAAAAATATATGAATTGCGAGCATTACAATAAATATATTAACTAAAAAAATGTGACTTAATAGCCAGAATTGCCGCATTTTACGAATTAGAGGTCCTTTAGAAATTAACATTCCCGAATTACTTTTAACCAAACCCCAACCAAAGTATTTACGAGGTGATTCTAATACTCCTGTTTCCGCGACTACACCTATTAAAGCTGATAGAGTAACACCAAAAAATACCCATAAGAAAACCGCGTTAAAATTTAAGCCATTAACGCCAAAAGTGTGAATTAAAGTTATTGCTAACAAACCAATGCCAGCAAAAATATGTATGCTGCGCCATAGCTGCATCGAACCAGGAATTGGCACTTTGAATTTCCAACTACGCGATCTTTTTCTGGCAGTCAAAAACATTTCTAATACAACAAATGCCAGTGAGATATAACCAGTAATTTGTTTGTACAGTTCGCCTTGAATAAACTGAAGAAAATCAAAATTGTTAGCTCTTAAAACAGGTATATAAATAGAACTAAGGGCAAAAGGGGCTAGAATTAATGCCGATAAAAATGTCAGACCAATTAAAGTCGATAGTTTAGGCTTCATGAGCTTTTTTTATCCAGTCAATAATTACTTACTGAATCTTTTTTAGTTGCGCCGATAATTAGTAACTAGTACCGCTATGCGAAAGTAGAAAGACGAGCATCCCTGGCGAGGTTTTCTCGCCAAAGGAACGCGTGAGGTAAAAAGTATTAATTCTAGGTTGTTTGCTCGTTTTTTACTGATAGCTTTATTTAAGCCGTCGTCTACTAGTAACAAAAACTTGGTTATCTACAGATCGCTGCGCACGTAAAATATTCAACCGCAGATAACCAATATATCTACTTAAAAGCTTAAAGCTTAGAGCTTACGGCTTAAAGCTATTAAATTAACTTTCCTCGATGGGCAGGTTGATAATAATACCGCCCATAACATCGTCCATCTTGAAAGTTTTATCGGGATAGCGTTCTTTGTGAACGGGATGGTTATTATGACAGGTAACACAGGCTTCTGCTACAGCTTTATCTGGATAGACGGCAGAATAATATTGCTGTCCGCCAATTTCTTGATAATCTTTATATGGTTCTCCTGTATTAACCACTTCTTCCATAGCTTTTTTCTCAAACTCAGTTTTAGGAGCTTGGTTATCGTTGATATTCCAAGGAGAAATCAAGCCATAAGTAAATGCGCTGGTTTCTTCTGAAGCAATTTCCGAACCCAAACGAAACATCTGGGCTGGTAAAGGAACGCCGTTGGTTTCTTGCCAAGCTTCAGTTGCTTCTGCCGAGACGACACCATCTGGCTTTTCTTTACCTTCTAAAGTTTTTAAGCGGTTAATTACGTGTTTGGTATAAGCAGTACGATCTGCTAGTAATACAGTGTGAACGTAGTCTACAGCGGCTTCTGGGGATACTGATGCTGAGGCTTCGCTAGAACCACCGCCACTACAAGATACGGCAGTCAGACAAACTGTCATCGCTAAAGCTATTAATGCTAAAACTTTTACTTTAAATTGTCGAAATAAACTGTTCATTGTTAACATTTGATTGGATTGTTTGGGTTGGGTTGAGTAGGTATCAAAAATTTAGAGTTAAATTTAGCCGATCGCTAAATATGCTCTAATTCAAGCTTGCTTTACTCGACCTTTTCTTCTCTAAAGCACGTACCAGATCGAAGGTTTCGAGCTTGAGATTGGGGGGACGAGCAAAGTTATTTTCTATTAGTTCGTCGTCGAAGATACTGTTGTAGGCGTGTTCTAGTCCATGACAGTTCATACAAACTTCCTTAACCATGCGATCGCGCGGTAGCAAAGTATAAGTATTGTTGTGATTGACCAGAATTTCTTTAGCTTCGCTAGTTCTGGGTAAATGACAGGTAGCGCAGGTTACAGCCTGGTTATCGGGACGGGGTAGACTGGCTAAATTGGTAACTGTTTGAGCATGGGGAGAATCTTTATAGTTAAGTGAATGGCTGTCATTATGGCAGGTAAGACAGGAATCAACAGCAGCCACTGAAGTATTTACCGAATGGACGTTATGACAGGTATTACAGGTCATTTGCTTATCTAGTGCCGACTCTTTCATCGGTAGATGCGCCATAGCTGGAGTCAGAGGCGACATACCTTCATACAGACGAATTCCATGTTTGCCCAACCAAAAAGTATCTACCGCATATTCATGACAACTGCGACAGCTTTCTTCTGTTGGATGTGCTATTAGTTGCTTGGTTTGCTCGTCCTGATGACAGCTAGAACAGTTAACCTCTGCTAGAGCGTGTGCGCTAGTCTGCCAAAGCTGACCGATTTCTTTTAGCTGTTTTTGAGTTACTTCATCTGCTAGGACAGTAGGCACTAAACAATAAAAGCACAATAGCAATAATAAAATCGCACAGTTAAAAATTCTCATTATCCTTTCCCTCCCAGAAATTCTCGACTTAAATCGGGTTCGGGAGCGGTTTGTCGCTTTACTTCTACAGTGCGAATGGGTAAAGCTGGCTTGGGCAACATCCAGGGTTGGTCGAGATTTTGTCTGAGAAAACCCGTCGAGATAGCACGATGATCGTGGAAATTATGACAACCAGCCGTCCAACACCCATCGGGGCTAAATCCCTCATGACTGGCTAGATCTCCTTCAATTACCCCTTGATGACAAGCCATACACAAATCGGGCTTGAGATTTACCCCACGTCCAAACATGTGTACGTGTTCGGCATGACAGGCGGTACAGGTTAAAATATCTAGATTTTCTACAAATTCAGCCCAGCGGGGATCGCGGAATTTTTTGGCACCATGAACATCGGTTGCCAATTCGGCTTCGTGACAGCGATTGCAGGTTTCGTTACTGACTGGTTTAAAACCTTCGTGACAAGAATCACAGGAAGTATCAAACAGATAGTGACCGTCAGAAGTAGTCCCAGGTAGAAAAATACTACGCTGGTCGAAAGCAAAAGCCGAACCAAACCAAATTAGCAAGATTGCGATCGCGCCAATGATGACAAATTTCGACCGAAATAATTTACCAGAACGCAAAAATCTGCCCAAACCAAACATTCTCCTTGTTTAAAGCAGGATTAAAAGGATTGCCGCTACTCCTGCCATAATTCCTCCACCTAATACTGCCCACAATCCAGCTTTGCCATTGTCGGACGCAGTTAAAGTTCCATCTGTGGCAAGTTGAGGTGAATGAGAATTATATTCAGCCCTGTCAACTGTTTGCGATTCCATAGGTGTTGCAGTTATAGTTTCATTGGCAACTCCAGCAGTTTGTTGATTCGGTTCGGCTGTTTCAATTACTTCCTCTCTAGAAGGCGCATTAAAAGCTACCTCGTCTGGCGAATAGTCAGCACCATCGAGCATGATTTCGGTAATTGCACCATAAGCATCTACCCAAGCCTGTTTGACATCAGGTGTCCACTTATCGTCCAAGTACTGCTCGAAGGTAGTTAGTAGTGCATTTCCTACTAACGGATAGTGTGCGGGTAAAGCTCCATATTTAACGTGTCTGGCACCCAAACCTTTAAGGGAACTAGTCAAAACATCGGGATTTCTGAGATTTTCAACTACCAAAACTAAAGAGCTGACCAGCATTTTCTTTTGCTTTGCCATATTTGTGTTAGCAAATAGAGGCTGTGCTTCAGGATAAGCTGTAAACAGATTGTTGTAAAAACTACTAG
>NZ_JRFE01000026.1:300000-375199 GCF_000756305.1 Myxosarcina sp. GI1 | reverse complement strand
GTGTTAGCAAATAGAGGCTGTGCTTCAGGATAAGCTGTAAACAGATTGTTGTAAAAACTACTAGAAAAACTATCTGCTTGTGGCTTAACTTCATTAAAGCTTTGCTCTAATAATTCTACTTGTAGAGACATAATTATTTAAAAATTTACGTTTGTTCTTAAATTGTTAATTCGACCAGTATTTTTTGTTGTTTAGACAACAAAATTAGCAAAGCTTAACTTCATTAAAGCTTTGCTCTAATAATTCTACTTGTAGAGACATAATTATTTAAAAATTTACGTTTGTTCTTAAATTGTTAATTCGACCAGTATTTTTTGTTGTTTAGACAACAAAATTAGCAAAGCTTAACTTCATTAAAGCTTTGCTCTAATAATTCTACTTGTAGAGACATAATTATTTAAAAATTTACGTTTGTTCTTAAATTGTTAATTCGACCAGTATTTTTTGTTGTTTAGACAACAAAATTAGCAAAGCTTAACTTCATTAAAGCTTTGCTCTAATAATTCTACTTGTAGAGACATAATTATTTAAAAATTTACGTTTGTTCTTAAATTGTTAATTCGACCAGTATTTTTTGTTGTTTAGACAACAAAATTAGCAAAGCTTAACTTCATTAAAGCTTTGCTCTAATAATTCTACTTGTAGAGACATAATTATTTAAAAATTTACGTTTGTTCTTAAATTGTTAATTCGACCAGTATTTTTTGTTGTTTAGACAACAAAATTAGCAAAGCTTAACTTCATTAAAGCTTTGCTCTAATAATTCTACTTGTAGAGACATAATTATTTAAAAATTTACGTTTGTTCTTAAATTGTTAATTCGACCAGTATTTTTTGTTGTTTAGACAACAAAATTAGCAAAATAAAGGCTCAAAATAGCTTTCCGCTCTTCTCTATAAAATATATGAACTACTTCTTTGTTCGAGAATTATTTTTAAATTTATTCAATAAAATAAACTGTAAAATAAACTACAAAATATATCCTGTTTTCTGTTTATTGCATAATAAAATGCAAAAATAGCATAAGAACTTGTATTTATAAAAACAAAAGTCTGTCTATCGACTTTTAAAAATAAAAATTTTGATAGACAGACATTAACATTAAGTTGTCAAGCAGCAATATATGTAACGTTTAAAAATTTCTAAAACTACGTATTGTTTAAAATTAGAGAGTAGCGATCGCATATATTGAAAATAACAAATATATAAAAATTACTGTTTTAATATGCGCAAAAAGAAAATTAATTTGCTGTTATCGCATTGAAGTTATATTTTCGCTAATTTTGATACAAAACAGTTCTGCAAACCAACTAGCCTAAGTAGCATATCCTTACTGAAAAACCCAGATAAATTAAGCAAATATGTTAGAGCGAGTTTGGCGATTTATTGGTTCGGTAAAACTAGCAGTACCTTTATTAAGTGCAATTGTCGGGATTCTTATTTGGGCGACTTTTTATGAATCTCAGGTAGGTTCAACTACCGTACAGCAAGAAATTTATAAAAGTCCCTGGTTTGGGGGACTAATGTTTTTGCTGGCAATAAACTTAGGAATTTCGGCATTAAACCGCTATCCCTGGCGCGGTGCGAGAAAAATTGGTTTTGCTCTTACCCACTTGGGTTTGATTGTCATCATTGCAGGTTCGGCAGCAGTGATTCATTTAGGAACGGAAGGAATGTTGCTGGTAAGAACCGATCGCCCTGCGAGCGATCGCCTGAGAATAGAAGGTAATTTAATTGAAGTTATGTCTGCCGATGGTGAGATTAAGCAAAGCAGTATTTTTGTCAGACAAGACGGCACCGTAAACCCCAGTAAGTTTGCAGGTTTAGAACTAGCAGGCTATACAGAAAATGCCGTACAAACGGTTGATTTTGTTGACAGCGCGACGGTAGATAATCCTGCTGTTAAATTGAGTTTAAAGAGCGATCGCATGGGACAAACCATAACCCGTTCCTTAGCAGTTGCACCTACGGCATATAGTCAGCTTACTTTAGGAATAGCCGAACTAGAAATTGTTGAAGCCGATAGTCAACCCGAACTCCAGCAGTTATTATCGCCACCACAAGAGAAAGCTCATCCCTGGGGAACGATTGAAGTAGCCACAGCAACCAACAGTAAAACTATAGATGTTCTAGAAACCAAATCTCAGCCAGCAAAAATTAAAGACTTACAAATAAAAGTTTTAGACTTCTTTCCCGACTTCCGCTTAGATAAAAATAATTTTCCTACTACCGCCTCGCAACAGTTTAATAATCCTGCGGTTTTATTAGAAGTAGCTTCAAAAAGTGGAATAGAACGCTGGTTTGTATTTGGTAAAGCCGATCTACCCCCCGTTCATACTTTGGTAGAGGGAGACAACATCGAAAATTTACAGCTTGCCTATCAAGTACAGCCCCCAGAAGCCGAAGATTACTTTAAAATTATAGTCAACGAAAACAACCAACTTTACTATGCAGCCAAATCTTCTCATGGCTTTAAATCTGATAGTTTAGCAGTCGGCAAGTCTGTAACTCCTGGTTGGGCAGATTTTCAAATTACTTTAGAAGAATTTATTCCTCACGCTCAAATTCACCGCCAAGTCGTTCCAGTAGAAGATCGCCAACTACAGGGATCGCCAGCACTACTTATTAAAACGCAATCGCAAAACGAAGCTTGGTTGCCCTGGGGAGAACCCACTACTATTAACGATCCAGATGGTGAAATTTTTGCAGCATTTACTCCCAAGCTGATACAAATTCCTTTTGGTATTAAACTGGAAGACTTTATTGTCGATCGCAATGAAGGTTCCGATTCTGTGGCAATGTGGACGAGTAAAATTCGTATCGAAGATAAAGCCAATGGAGTAGTAGAACAACGCAAAGTATGGATGAACCATCCTACCTGGTATCGCGGTTGGAAAATTGCTCAAGCTTCTTGGAATCCTGGGGATTTACAACAGTCTACCCTGCAAGTAAAGCGGGAACCAGCCTGGGTAACAGCTTTAACCTGGATTGGTTCGGCTTTAGTGGTGTTGGGCATTGCCGTAATGTTCTACGCACCAGCTTTAACTCGTAAGTTGCGATCGAGATCTAAAGAAGAAAAACTAGAAACGGCGACAGAAACTACTAATGACAACGAAACTAAAGAATTAACGGGTGTATCGTAAGCTCCCCAATCCCCCAAAGCTTGGGAGATTATAGGGGGCAGGGGATTTAGGGAGCAATATCATTCAGAACTCATATCCTCTCGTTAACCAATAATGCCAATCGGCGATCGCTTCTCTGGTTGTAGCATCCCCATCAATAGGCTTTATGTCTCCAAGACGTGCAGTGAAAATATCTTCTAGTTCGCCTTCTTGGTAGCTAACTTCAACCAACATCTGTCCCAAGCAATCATCTTCTGGTGACATTTCGACTACCGTAACTTCTGTTCCTTTATCTCGTTTGTTACTTATCCACTTAGCCTGAAAAGGAAAGTTGAGTCTATCCTCCAAATAGTAGTACCAACCCATCGCTCTTTCTACTTCGTCATAAGCATCGACTACAGCTTCCATAGTGATTCTTTCTTCGCGAACTTCATCTATTTCGATATCAGACATAAGCAGGTAAATTTATGAAACTACTTAAATTTATTATCGGACTGGTTTTAGGAATTGGAATATTTCTAACTCCCTTTAGTCAATTTCAAGCTACACCTCTAGAACCGTTAAAAGACCTTGCCGTACAGCTAGACGGCAGAAAAAAACCTTTAGATACGGTAGCTAGAGAAACCGTAATTCAAATTCACGGTAGAAACAGCTATCAAACCAAAGACGGAGAAAAATTAGACTATTTACAAACTTACTTGTCTTTATGGTTTAATAACCGCGACTGGAACGAAGAACCGTTTATTTTGTTTAACTATCGTCCCTTAAAAGCAGATTTGGGATTAGACCCCGATAAAAAATATTTTACTTTTGCCGAACTAATGCGATCGCCTTTAAGTTCGACAATTCTTACCGCCAGACAAAAACAGGCAGAAGATATCGATCTAACCAGAGATGAACGGGAAGCTCTAACTATTGAAGATCGCTTGGCTTTGACTATTGCGACGGTAGGCAACGATCGCCTGCCTTTGGTTCCCCATCCTACAAGTATCAAGGGTAAATGGTTGGGAATTAACGAAGCAGAAACCTACTACGATACCGATCGCGCCTCAACAGTTCGACAAGTCTATGAAGATCTCAAACAAGCCTATCGCGATCGCCCGACAGCAGAAATTAGTTTGGGCAATGCTGCCAGCCAGCTACGAGACAAACTAGCTTCTTTAAGTACCCAGGTATATCCCCAAACAGCTACTTTACAAAGAGAAGTCAGGTTCTATCGCCTTCATGCCTTTGGCAAAGCCTGGATACTATATGGCTTGGCTTTTGTAGCTATGCTGATAGTTTTATGGTTTAAATCTCTAGATCTTTACTGGGGTGCGATCGGAATTTTTAGTGCGGGACTGTTAATTCATGCCTACGGCTTTTTAGAAAGAATGCAAATTGCGGGTAGACCCCCCGTAACCAATATGTACGAGTCGGTTATCTGGGTTAGTTTTGGTATTGGCGCGATCGCCGTAATCTTTGAGTTAATCTATCGAGCCAAATATTACCTTTTAGCCGCTGCACCACTGTCGGTATTGTGTTTGGTTCTAGCAGATAGTTTGCCTGCGGTACTCGATCCTACTATCGAACCTCTCGTACCAGTACTGCGAGATAACTTCTGGTTGAGCGTACACGTACCTACTATTACTCTCAGTTACGCCAGTTTCGCCCTGGCATTTGGTTTAGGTCATATTCTGTTAGGACATTATTTATTTGTGCCTCAAGCTGCCGCTAGAATTCGCAGCCTATCTAAATGGAACTATGGCGTACTGCAAGCAGGAGTTTTATTACTAACAACAGGCATTATTTTAGGTGGTATTTGGGCGCATTTTTCCTGGGGACGGTTTTGGGGTTGGGACCCGAAAGAAACCTGGGCATTGATTGCTTTAATGTGTTACGTCGTCCCCTTACACGGTCGTCTAGTCGGTTGGCTAGCAGATTTTGGCATGGCTGTTACTAGCGTGGTTGCTTTCAACGCCGTCCTGATGGCGTGGTATGGAGTTAATTTTGTTCTCGGTACTGGTTTGCACAGCTACGGCTTTGGTACTGGTGGTTCTGAATTAATTGTCGCCAGCTTAGTCGGTTTGGACTTGGTATTTGTATTAGTAACCGCAGCTAAATATAAAGGTTGGTTTATAGCGAGTGAGGAAACTAATAAAGAAACAGGCGATCGCCAAACACCTTCTTTAACTAAAACCAAATAAACAACAGCGATCGCTACTATTGCTTTGTCTATATAATTTAATGAGGGATAAATAGGTGAAGTGCAGAGGATTTTTTCTACTAGAGATTTCCCTTTGCTCTCTGCACCCTGCTCCCCTGCGTAAAGAAGCAGAGGGATTAGATATTGACAGACCACTATTTACTAGTCCATCCCAATAAAGCGATCGCTTTATCCAAAACGGGTTTAAGCTCGTCCAAGCCAGCAGAGGTCAAAATAGTTGAGGGATACATGGCACTGCCCCATTGAGGATGAATAATTAAAGAACAATCATTATAATCGATGACCTCAAACCCCAATAAAGCCTTGACCAAAGCCGCATCACTAAGGGTAATTTCTCCTTCGCGAGAAATAACTGGGTAGCCACTACGCGGATCGCACAAATCGCTAAGTAAATTGCGATCGCGCAAGCCAAACACCAAACTACAGCCAAAGCGAAAAAACTGTTCTCTTAACCTGTCTTTTTCTCGCGCCACTGCTTCGGTATTATGTTCCAGAGATAAACGGGACTGTTGCAAAACTAAAATTACCTGAGTAACAGGTTTATCCCAAGTTGGTAAAAGCTGCTTTTGATTATCGATAATAAACTGACTGGGGCGATCGAGATAGATTTCAACCGCCGTATCAGTCGGCGCGATTAAATTCAAATATGGTTGAGATGTCAAGCCACCCATTAACCACTACCCATTACCTACTCTCTGCTGTGCTGCTTTGGCAAAAACATCAATATATTGTCTATGCCCTTCTGGGAAAACTACATTGAGAGTGAGCGGATCTTCTGTATCGCGCTTATCCCCAGGACCTTCAATGACTTTTAACTCTGGTTCGCTTTGCAGCTTTAACGGTTTGCGGTTTTTAACCTCACCACCACTACTATCGACATAGACGATAACATTACCCGTATCGAATTCGCGACCGATCGCCTGAACCAACTCTAAAAAGCCGCGATCGCTGCCACCCCGACCGAATGTTAGTTCGCCGTCTACTTCTTCGGCGACGCTAGTTACCGTATCACCCACGCCGACTATAGTAGGCATAATTTGCGGCTCGAAGTTTTCGGTAACGACTTTGAGTAATTCTAAATGCTGTTGGGGGGCTTGTCGGGAGTTAAAATCTTTACCCAGAGGATAATTACCAGTCCGTGAATAATAGTAGCGGTTCAAGATTGATAGTACACCTGCCTCTTTGATGCCACCGCGCAGCATAAACTGAAAATCTGTGGTTCCCGAATCTTCATCTTTTGCCCAACGAATTAGTTCTTTCCCTGCTGCGTCTCTACCCAAATTGGGAGCATAATGAATAAAAAAAGAATCTGACAAACCCTGCCGTTGTGCTTCTTGCAGCAGTTCTTCAACTATATCTCGTACTTCTTGTTGAAAACGACGGTAATTTTCCGCCGATAGACCCTCATAAAAAACATTGATATTCGCTGTAGGGGATACTGGATTATCTAATACCGCCGCCTCTACCCAGGTTTCAATGTAGCTGGGTTCTAAACCATAGGCTTCATCGGAAAGTACTTGTTTTAACTGAGTAGTAAGCTTTTGGGGAACTTTATCCAAAAAGCTCATTTCCGCCTCACTGACCCCTGGATGAGTTACATTGCCGTAGCGGTCTTGCCACTGTACGCCACCAGCAGCCAAACCAGGTAAATACAAACCCTGTTGTTTTGCTATTTCTGAATTTTCTAAGGTTTTCTCGACAATGCGATTTACGCCTCTTTTGCCGATATGTTCGCCGTTAGTTAGTACAAAAAAATGCCCCTCAAAGGCAGTGGTTGCTTCTAAATATCTTGCATCGACAACTCTAGTCAAAGGGTCTTTTACCAAACCCATACACACGCCGTCGAGGTCTTGAATAATTAAAATATTTTCTTGTTGGGCGAGTAAATTAACTAAAGCTTCGTGTTCTAAAGATAATGTAAGCCGATCTAAGGAAGTGTTGGCAACAGTCATAGTTATAAATATTCACGCAATACCAAGTTATCCTCAAATCTACCTTACAAGGGTAAATCTGTTAAATGCGATCGCGATTTATCAATGAGCAATGAACAGAACTACAATGAACAATTTTTCATTTACTAACTTTAAACTGCTCATTGTTCATTGGTGAATGAGGTACAGAGTACGCTCTCTTGAAACTATACCTGTAGCTCAAAACCAGGTACAACGTCTTCTCCATTAATAATTGCTGGCATCGATATTATCTCAACAGCTTGTCCTTGTCGGTATATTTCCACTTCGGCATCTTGAAGATTAATTAGCCAACCCAAACGCAAACCATTATTGATGTACTCCGCCATCTTTTCTCTTAATGTTGTCAGTCTATCTGACTCGGAACGCAATTCGATCGCAAAATCGGGAACGAGTGGAGGAAATTTTTTGCGCTGTTTTGAAGTTAACGCTTCCCAGCGTGCCAATTTTACCCAGGCAGCATCGGGAGAACGTTTAGCACCGTTAGGAAGAATAAAAATAGTCGAAGAACTAAATACCTTACCCAATTTGGTCTGACGATTCCAAATATTTAAATCTGTAATTAGCTCTGCTTCGCGATTGCCGATCTCTCCTACCACTGGTGGAACGACGATTAGTTCTCCCTCGGCACTCATTTCCAAACTCAAATCGCGATTGGCAATACACAACTGGTAAAACTGTTCGTCGGTCAAACGTGCAATTGGTTCTAGGTTCAGCACTACAGTATTCATTAAAACTTGCCTCGTGCTATTGCTGAGTTTATTCAAGTTTAACAATATTGTCCGTACTAACTCGCGATCGCTCAATTTACAAAAACGATTTACAAAAGCGATCGCCATGGTTTTAAATGAGGCAAAGCTAATTGGCGATCGCTTCGTATTTTTTCTGCTTGAGAATTAACAAACGCCCTTGTAATACTCAATTAATTCGTTAAAATCTCAATCAAACAAAATTCTTTATTTACGCACTTTGTTCCGCTAGTTCTTCTTTTTTCGCCGAACCTTGAGTTCCTAGCTGAATCAACTCGATTTTGTAACCATTAGGATCTTCTACAAAAGCAATTACGGTGGTGCCGTGTTTCATTGGACCTGGTTCGCGGCTGACTTTACCGCCAAGAGCTTTAATTTTTTCGCAAGTGCCGTAAATGTCGTCTACTCCTAGAGCGATGTGTCCATAAGCATCACCGAGATCGTATTCTTCTTTGCCCCAGTTATA
Organism: Myxosarcina sp. GI1; assembly: GCF_000756305.1. Classification (NCBI taxonomy): domain Bacteria; kingdom Bacillati; phylum Cyanobacteriota; class Cyanophyceae; order Pleurocapsales; family Pleurocapsaceae; genus Myxosarcina; species Myxosarcina sp. GI1. Next base: position 366,686 of record NZ_JRFE01000026.1, on the reverse strand, counting down.
AGTAAGTTCGATAGCCGTGTGGTCTGATTCGTCGCCATAACCGACAAAAGCCAGGGTAAATTCACCACCTGGATAGTCTTTTTGGCGTAGTAGTTTCATCCCTAAAACATCGCAATAAAACTTAATTGATTCTTCTAGATTGCCAACTCTGAGCATCGTGTGTAGCATTCTCATGGCGATCGCTTCTAACTCCTTATATACAAAAATATTCTAGTTTTTTATGTTTATAGGCTATCGTAAAACGACAAAAACAATTTTTAAAATCCTAGTGTAAAAATCGCGATCGTTCCACGATTGTATATTGCCAAAACGAAGGAAGAAGTTTGAGGGAAGAGGGATGAAGGATGTAAATAACATCTTCTTTGTTCCTTCCTACTTCTTTCTTAAAAATCCGTCTGCCATCTTTCTTTTTTTCAAGGCAGAAGCCTTGGTCAACGAGCAATTTATTTTAAACGTCTGGCTCGGTTGGTAAATCAATCTGTATAAATACTTATTAAGGATTTGAAGGATTAGCCAGAAGCTGTACTTTTAAGGTCGTGTTAAGATTTTGTTTTAATTCTGTACTTAGATATAAGTAAGTAAACATAAAAAAATATAAAATTTTTTTCTAGTCTTTAATTTTCTAAAATCTCTATTGCACAGTTCTCCGTTATATCTCGCACTAATACGTTATTTATATTTATAGGCTTTATGGTGATTAAACCATGACATCTCTAGATAATCGACCGCCCAATCCCGATCCCGACAAAGAGAATCGAATCAAGCATTGGTTACAAAAATTAAAACCCACGCCAAAGCAAGCAACGGTTGGAGTTGTAGCGATCGCGGCATTGGCAGGTTTAGGTTATTGGGGAATTCAGTATTTAGCTAAAAACAAACTGTCGCCCTTTTTAGAAACTCAGATTAGCAATTTTATCGATCGCCCGATTGATGTTGGCGAAGTTGAGAGCTTTTCTCTGTTTAGCGGTATTACCGTAGGCGAAACTACTCTACCAGCTACCGAAACCGATCCAGATAACCTCAGTGTTGAGGAAATTGAGGTCGATTGGAATTTGTTTGCCGTTATTTCTAATCTCATTTTTCGCCAGACTCTCCCCGTCGATGTCAGTTTGGTACAGCCTGAAGTTTATGTAGAAGAAAATGCCGATGGCGAGTGGTTAAATTTAGACTTTTTACCCCAACAGCAAAAAGAAAAAAAAGAACCTCTGCTTAAATTTAATGTCGGTGCGGAGATCGAGGAAGCAGATATTACCGCCGTACCTTATAACCAGGAACCAATAGAAGTAACGGTAGACGGTAGCGGACAATATAACCAGGGCGGAGAACAGTTAATCGCCTACGATTTAGATGCGACTATTCAAGAGGCTACAGCCACTTTACAGGGCGAAACGATTTTAGAAACTGGCAAAAGCGACACCAAGTTATTAGTAGAAGACTTGGCTCTATCCGACGTAACGACGCTATTACCTAACTCCCCAGTCGCTCTCGATAGCGGTATTTTGAATGCCGATTTAGATATTGATATTCCTTCCTTTGAAGAATTTACCTCGGCAAATGTTGAGGGAATGGTTAGTTTACAGAACGTGTCTGGAGAAGCAACCAATTTAGATGCACCAGTGTCGGCGCGATCGCAACTCGATTTTGGCGGGAGAGATGCCCAAGTTACTAACACTCAAGCTACTTTAGGAGATATTGTCGCTCAGGTTGCAGGTCAGGTAAATTTAGATACTGGTTACGATTTAAATGTTGAAGTACAGCCTTTTAGCCTGGCTAGTATTCCCCAACCGATAAAAGCCCAACTGCCCGTAAATTTGGGAGGAGAAGTTACCGCTCAACTACAGGTAGAGGGAGCGATTAAAGATCCCTTAGTAACTGGAAAATTTAACAACACCAGAACTTTAGTTGTCGATAAAACTCAGTTTGAAACCGTCGCTGCCGACTTTACTGCCGATCTAAGTCAAATTGTCTTAGAAAATCTGGAGATAACTCCCGTTGCTGGGGGAGCAGTTACCGCCGCAGGAGTTATCGAAACCAATATCAAAGAGGCTTTAGAAGAAGATCGTCAGATAGATACCTCTCAAATGCCTGTTGAGTTCAATTTTCAGGCAGAATTGCCCACAGAAAAATTAGCACGACCTTACTATCAATTTCCCCAAGAGGTGGCAGTAGGCGATCTTAATGCTACTGGCGAAGTTCGAGGTACGGTAGCCAAACCAGAAGCTGTAGTGAACTGGCGACTACCAGAACCCGAAACCACAGCCGAAGCTATTTACGGTTCGGGAGCGATTTTATTTTCTAACAATGAACTGTGGCTACGGGATACCAGCTTAAATATTGGTGAGGGAGAAGTTGAAGTTACTGCCGATGCCAATTTAGATAACAAACAATGGCAGGCAGAACTCAATGCAGACAATTTATATCTAACTCCCTATCTAGCTCAGTTTCAAAATTCCAATCTCAATTTAGAGCGTCCCATTGCCCTTAACAATGCCGATGTCAATCTAAACGGTAGGATAGACCAACTAAATCTGGATAAAATTAAGGGAGCAGCAGATTTACAGTTAGCTATAGACGGCGGCGATGTTTCAGTTGACAGCCAATTAAATGAAGGTAATCTTCAAGCTAGAGCTACCACTAGCGGTATTCCCTTAGACAACTTAGTAAATAGTCTACCCGTTGAAACCATACTGCGATCGGGCAACATTAACCTTAACGCCGAGGTAGAAGAATTATTATCTTATGCTAAAAATCCCAATCTCAACAGCCTCAACGCCGATGCCGATTTACAGTTAGGCGTAGATGGCGAAACCGTAGCGGTAGACAGCCAAATAAATCGGGGTAATTTACAAGCTAATGTTAGAACTGGCAGTATCGATCTCAATCGCTTTGCCCCCGCTTTACCCGTTCCTGCCAATCTTAACTCCAGCAATATCGATCTTTCCGCCAGATTAGAACAGTTGCTAACCTTTGCCAAAGATCCCGATTTAAGTAGTATCGTTGCCGATGTAAATGCAGATCTTACCGTTGCCGAAGGTAGAGTAGATGCGATCGCCAATTTAAACAATAACCAGTGGCAAGCCAATGTTGACGCGGTGGGTATTAGTTCGGCTTTACTTATAGATAAGTTTGCCCCTAAAAATCTCTCTGGGATAAGAACAGACAATATTAATGCCCAAGTAGACTTATCTGGGGCGATCGATCCTGTAATTAATAACCAAATTAACGTTCCCGTTACCGTCAGTCGTGCCGACATCCAGTCGGGAGTCCAAAATATTAGTGCCAACGGTAATTTCACGCTTTCCGAAATTACCAGCAATCTCGATGTTGCCAACGCCAATTTAGATGTCAATGCTAATGTCGATTTCGATCGCCTGCCCATAGACCAAATCGTCGCTCAAACCACGCAAAATAACGAGCTAATAGCCAATAGCGTCAATCTTCGCGGCGATGCCGTATTTGACGGACAGTTTCAAGGACAAAACTTAATTTCTGCTCCCACAGAACCAGGCAATGTAGCTTTAACGGGCAACTTGCGCCTTCAAGATTTGGCATTTAATGATGTAGTATTCGACCCCGTGATGGCAGGTGATGTTAACGTCAGAACGGGAGAAATCATCGCCCTCAATTTACAAGGGCAACAAGACGTTATCGCCGCTTCGGCCGAACCCTGTACCAGAAGTGACTGTAAGCTGCCCTACATTCCTACTAGTTTAGAATTACGTCAGGGAGAAGATACTGCCGAACCAGTTATCGCTACGGGTAACAAACGGGGCGACGTTTTCGATCTTAATATCGTCAATTTTCCTCTAGCCGTACTTAATCTCGCCCCTGGTCAAGCTGCGGGCATTCAAGGTGCGCTAGGAGGTGAGGCAACAGGAGATGTGGCATTTAACCTCTATAATTTTGCCACCGATGGCGAAATTGCAGTAGAGCGTCCTGGGGTGGGCTATATTCAAGCAGATCGCTTTAACGCTAATTTTGCTTATAATCCCGCCCAAAACATAGCTGAAATTAGTTCGGCTTCTCTCGATCTCGATAACAGCCGCTATAATTTAAACGCTGCTTTAGATTTACAAACAGGCGCGATCGATGGCAGATTGGGCATACCAGAGGCATATATTCAGGATGTTTTAACTACTTTTCGCTGGTTTACTATCCAAGACTTAACCACACTATTTAATACTCCCGATTATGCTAGCGTCGAAGCAGTTCGTCCCGCTCCAGAAAGAGAAACCGTTGGAGAGGCGATCGCCGAGAAACTGCTCAAATTACGCCGCGCCGAAAATCGCTTACAGGAAATAGCTGCCGCCAGAGAAGCGGGGGGAGTACCGACTCAGTTAGATATTCAGGGCAGATATACAGGAGAAATTACTTTTGGCGGTACGATATCCACCCCCCAAGCCAGCTATAACGTCGAGGGCAATAACTGGCAGTGGCAACCCCAACCAGCATACGTGAGCCTCGTCCAACCTTTAGGTTTAGTCAAAGAAGAAAGAGAGTTTATCGCCATTCCCGAAGTACTAATTCGAGGAGGTTTAGAAGGTACGGTAGCCAACGTAGAAGAAGCCAGGGTACAGGTACAAGATGCCGTCTTGTCATTGTCTGGTCAACTCTCACCAGACGGTCAAGACGCTGACTTCCAAGTAGAAAATCTGACAGTAGACAACATTGCTAACTTTGTTAATATACCCGTCGATGTGTCGGGAGAAATTAATGCTGAAGGTTCGATAGAAGGTACTTTACCTCTGCCCGACATTGCAGGAACAATTACTTTTACCAACGGTGCTTTTAACGGCAATATTTTACCAACTACAATCGCGGGTAATTTTAACTATGGCGGCGAAAAATTAGACTTTGAAACTACTCAACCTTCTTCTATTCAAGTTGATGCGAGCATCCCCTATCCCATTGTCCCAGGAGAAAACGATCGCCTTACTGCCAAAGCAGACTTAACTACTGAAGCCTTTACTCTTTTAGGTGCTTTTAGCCAGGGTTATCTTAGCTGGGTAGATGGTGAAGGAGATGCCCAGTTAGAAGCTAACGCCCGTTTGGATTTAGACCGCGAACAGGTACTTTACGATCTTGATGCCAACGGAGTAGTCAATCTAAACCAGGCTGAAGTTGCCTTGGAAACGCCGTTTTTCTCCGCACCGTTTAAAGGTAGTGGGAAAATAACTATTGACAATCAAATTGTCAATGTCGAAACTATGAACGGTACTTTTGCCGAAAAAGACTTGTCGGTTTCGGGTTCGTTACCAATTCTTACTGCCGTTAATAATTTAGAACAGCCCCTTACTGTAAATATTCCCGAAGGCGAAATTGCGATCGAACAGTTATATAAAGGAGATGTGGCAGGAGAAGTTACAGTTACGGGGGCAGCATTAGAGCCAACAATTGGCGGTCGAGTAGCTCTTAAAGACGGTACGGTATCCATTCCCAAAAATGATTCGACTACAGCAGAACAAATTGTCAAATTGAGAAACGATCGCGTCGTTGCTGCTACTACTCCCGTTATTAGTGAAGATGCTACGGATATTGTTGTAGAAGGTACAAACACTAGCGGTAGTAGCAATGCTAGTTCCTCATTTGTAACCAAACTAAACGATTTACAAATTAGTTTCAACGACCTCGCGCTCAAACAAACTTTTGTCTATTATTTTCAGGTTGACGGCGATCTAACCCTCAACGGTACCGCCGACCAACCAACCAATATTATTCCCAAAGGTACGATAAATCTGACAGATGCTAGCGTAGACTTGCTAAATACTAAATTTGTGTTAGCAGATAACCGTGATAATACCCTCGTTTTTACTCCCGAAGCGGGTCTGTTCAATCCCTATCTCGATATTCAAATGAAGTCTGAAATTTCACAACCACAAGGAGGGGCGCGTTTGGCAGAAGCGGGACAAAATGAAATAAGCGATCCTATTTCTCAAGTAGGTCGTAGCGATTTAATCACCATATTTTTGAACATAGACGGAGAAACTGAAGCAATTTTACCTGACTTAGGACAGGCAAATACCAACTGTATTATTCGCCCTAATAACGCTCCTCTAGCTACAACTCCTCAATATTATACTGAAGCCGAGTTAAACCGACTTACGACTTGTTTTAACGACATCGCTCTAAACGACGAACAAAATAGCCAAATTATTAACTCCCCAGCGGTCGAACTTACTAGCATCCCGACTCGCAGTCAGGGAGAAATCGTCAGTCTTTTAGGCGATCAGTTTATAGCTTTTGCCGAGCAACTGCAAAATAGCGGTCAAAGTGATTTGTCTCAGCAAGTTACTCAGTTTGTTGTAGAACCTGTTGTCAGAAGAGGTCTGAAATCTTTTGACAATCAAGTAGTAAGCCTGGGTAAAAAGGCCGGTCTGGACTATCTACGGCTTTTTCCCTATTTAGAGGGCATCTACGAAATAGATAAAAATTCTACAATAAGAGGGACTTATAGATATGGAATTAGCGGACTAGGATTTAGCGGAGTAGAAGACCAAGTAGGAAGTGAAGGAAGAATTGAATATCAATTGAGATTTTGATATTTTTGCTCGATAGAAACTTGGCGATCGCCGTTCTGTTTGAATTTATACTTGCTCGCTCTGAAAAATGCCGTAAATATTGTTTATAAAATTTAAGCCAAATATATTTTATTGTACTTTTATTAAGCATAAAATTAAGTTTGTTTTATTTTTCGTTCTAGAAATTCGAGCGATTGTTAATATACTTACATTACATATACAGCAGCTTGCGAGCGCATCAAATACACTTTAGACCGATCGCGCTCTAGGTATTAATAGTGTTGGCGATTTCAGTCCGCTTTGGATGTATGCTCGATCGATCTAAAAACTGCTGTAAATAACTGTTAAAAATAAAACTATTAAAAATAAAACTTTATTTAAAGTTATATATATAATCAAAAATTTATTAACAATTTTAATTTTGCCTTTAAAAATATAGTTTGATTATGAGCAAACATCAGTTCTGGAAAACAGAAGTCTTAGAATTAAAAGAGCTAAAAAAACTATTCAATTTGGGAGAAAGAAATTTTTCTCATGCTGCACTGCAAAATGCCAACTTGCAAAAAGCAGAGCTAACTGGAATTAATTTGAGCGATGCTAATCTCTATCAGGCAAATTTGAGAAAAGCCCATCTCGATCTCGCTTTTTTAAACAATGGTGTTTTTTACGGTGCAGATATGCGAGAAATTAACCTATATCGTGCCAGTTTAATCGAGGCAGATTTGTTTAATGCCAACTTATGCAAGGCAAACTTAAATCATGCTAATTTAAGTGGTGCAAATTTACAAAATGCCAATCTTCATCGCGCACAGCTAGTATGGGCAAACTTGCGCCATGCCAATCTAAAAAATGCTCGACTCGATCGCGCTAATTTAGAGGGTGCTAAGTTTTGTTGCACGATTATGCCAGATGGCAGCATAAGAAATGATGAGTGTTCGCATTATCAATGCTCGATTCCCCAAAAATCCAGACCTACAGCAAATTGAAATAGACAGCAAGGGGATAATCTGCGCCATTAACCCTATAGAGTTTTTAGGCATAGAAACTCTTAATGAAACCTCAGAGCGAACAATCGATATTGCTGGAGATTGGCTATCTTTAGGTGGAGTCGATCTACAAATCAACGGGGGATTGGGTTTAGCTTTTCCCGATCTAGAACTTTCCCATCTAGCTAAATTAGACAAAATATGTAGCTTTTTATGGTCGCAAGGAATTGATGGTTTTTTACCGACCATCGTTACTACCTCAGTCGAAAAAATACAGCGATCGCTAGTGACGATTGCCAAATTTATTGACGAACAAACAACAGTAGCCAATACGGCTAAAGTTTTAGGAGTACATTTAGAAGGTCCATTTCTCAATTACGAAAAGCGCGGCGCGCATCCGCAACAACATTTATTACCCTTAACTATTGAAAATATCAAACAAGTATTGGGTGATTACAGTCAGCTAATCAAAGTTATTACCCTCGCACCAGAACTAGATAAAAGCGATCGCGCCATCGAATATTTAGTAGAACGCGGCATCGTAGTAAGCTTGGGACACTCTCTAGCTACCGCAGCAATAGCACGAACCGCCTTTGCACGAGGAGCATCGATGGTAACTCACGCCTTTAATGCCATGCCTGGTTTGCATCATCGCCAGCCAGGACTATTAGGAGAGGCAATAATGAATCCTAAAGTACACTGTGGCTTAATTGCCGATGGCAATCACATCTGTCCGACCATGCTAAAGATTTTGCTGCGAGCCAGTAACGAAGAAGGTATTTTTTTAGTAAGCGACGCTCTAGCACCTATAGGTTTACCCGATGGAGTCTATCCCTGGGACGAACGAGAAATAAAAGTAACTAACGGTACTGCCAAGCTAGCAGATGGAACTCTGGCAGGAACGACTTTACCCTTACTGGCAGGAGTCAAAAATCTAGCCGAGTGGGGTATTTGCAATGTAGAGAGTGCGATCGCCACAGCTACAGAATCTCCTCGAAAAGCGATTGCTTTACCAGGACTGGCAGTCGGACAACCAGCCAATTTGTTACGTTGGCACTGGCAAGAAAACAATTTATCCTGGTCGAGATTGGATTTGTCTTGATAATCTCTATTTAACGGTTTTCGTTTGGCGATGTCGATGTTAACGTTGTGACGGAATACTCTAACGATGTTGTTCGAGCGATGACTACCCAAAGTGCCAATAAGTTAACTCCAGTTTTAGATGCCAAGCCGCTAGTAGATTTGCGTTTGTATGACTCTTCTCAATGCGATCGCGGCAGGGCTAACTGGTATGTAATTCTTTGGTGGTTAGTTCAGGCGATCGCTTTTCCTCTTAGCTTGCATAATTTAAATGGTTTTCGCTGTTGGCTCTTGCGTTTGTTTGGAGCGACAGTAGGCAAAGGCGTAATAATTCGTCCAACCGCTCGTTTTACCTATCCCTGGAATGTAACTATTGGTGACTTTAGCTGGATCGGCGATGATGTAGTTTTATACAGTGTCGATCGCATCGAAATTGGTTGTCATGCAGTTGTTTCTCAAAAGTCTTATCTTTGTACTGGTAGTCACGATATTAATAAGATTTCTTTTGACCTAATTATCAAACCAATTCATATCGGTAATGGAGCCTGGATCGCTACGGACTGTTTTGTTGGTGCTGGAGTGACAATTGGTGCTAACAGCGTTATCGGTGCCAGAAGTAGCGTCTTTCGCGATATTCCTAACAGACAAATAGCCTGGGGAACTCCCTGTATAGCTCGTTATGAGAGAAAATAGAAATCAATGCGTAACAGCTTATTTTGCTTGTGTCAAAATTAAAGGGTAGCAATTGTAATTACTCATGGACGTTCGCCCTCGCTCGAAAAGTAAAAAACCCTCGCTGCGACAGATAGTTAATTTAGTATTTGTCATTGCAGCTTTTGGTACTAATGTCTGGGCAAATATTAGTCCTCCCCAGGGATTGACTATTGGCGAAATCTCCAACGAACTCTTTAGCAATATTTTAATTACTCCTGCTAATTATGCCTTTGCCATTTGGGGCTTAATTTACTTGGGTTTGATTGGTTTTGCCATCAATCAGGTATTACCTTCAGAAAAATACGATCCTTTGCTACAAAAAATCGGCTATTCGGTGGCGATCGCTTCAATCGCACAGATTATTTGGGTATTTTGCTTTTTAAACCGTCAGTTTACCTGGTCTTTTGTATTGATGTTGGCGATTTTATTGCCTCTAATTGGTGGATACTGGCGTTTGTTGAGAAGCGATCGCACTTTCTCTTTCAGGCAAAAATGGTTAATTTACTATCCCCTCAGTATTTATCTAGCATGGATTAACGTCGCTACAATCGTCAATGGAGCAACTGTTTTAACCACTTGGGAGTGGAACGGTTGGGGTCTCAGTCCTCAAGTTTGGACGATAATTATGGTGATAATTGGGGCATTAATTACCATTGCCGCAGCTACACCCAAAACTAATTTTGCCTATGGCGGAGTGTTTGTTTGGGCAGCAGTAGCGATCGCCGTTCGTAACTGGAATAATTTTGCGATTGCTGCCGTAGCAATGGGTAGTGCCAGTGCGGTAGTTTTAGTATTGTTGTTTAAGTGGATAAGTAGTTCTAAAGCCTAAATTTATAACTTCAGCAAGATTTCTTAACTACCTGGCTTTAATTAAATAGGTTTAGTCAAATTTGTAAAATAATAGCTTCCACGTACGCTTAATTGAAATAATGAAAGGTTTAAAAGGAAAAAACGTCTTAGTGACGGGTGCAACTTCGGGGATTGGTAAAGCGATCGCCGCCCGTTTTGCTGTAGAGGGAGCTAATATTGCTATTAACTATCGCAACGATCCAGAAAAAGCCGAGGATACCGAAAAGCTAATTGAGGAGATGTGTTCTCAGGTTAAAGGCTGCGGTGGCAAAGAAATGCGGGTAGAAGGAGATGTCTCTCAAGAGCAAGATATTATTAGAATGTGCGATGAGGTAATTAGCAAATTTGGTAGCATAGACATTTTAATAAACAATGCTGGTATTCAAATCGCTGCCGATTCTCACAAGCTTTCAGCAGATGACTTAGATAAAGTATTGTCCGTCAATCTTAGAGGCAGCTTTCTCTGTGCTAGAGAAGTAATCAAACATTTTTTAGAGCGCGGTAATGGCGGCATTATTATCAACGTCTCCAGCGTCCACGAAATTATTCCTCGTCCTCAATATGTTAGCTACTCGATGAGTAAAGGGGGCATGGAAAACATGACTAAAACCTTAGCATTAGAATATGCACCCAAAGGCATTAGAGTTAATGCGATCGCTCCAGGGGCAACAGAAACACCGATCAATGAGTGGTCTAACGATCCTCAAAAGAAACAAAAGATTGTCAGCCATATTCCTTTAGGTAGAACAGGTAATACCGAAGAAATGGCAGCCATAACCGCTTTTTTGGCTTCTGATGATGCTTCTTACATTACAGGACAAACTATATTTATTGACGGTGGCTTGACTCTCTATGCCGATTTTCTCAAGCCTTGGTCAGCTGGCGAGTAAAATCTAGGCGTTGCATGATAATGGGATGATGGAGCAAAAGTAGCAAGTAACAAGTGCTATAAAATAAAATCTAGATGACAGATAAAGAAAGTTTTTAAATAGATAATCGAAAATTATCCTGTAAATATGCAACGCTAAAATCTAAACTTAATTTTTGTTTTTTTGCGATCGCATTAAGTCTACAATATAAAAATCGGTTTTGATGGGGAACAGCCATCAAAAGTAAAGGGGAAAGTTTGGTGCAAATCCAACGCTGTCCCGCAACTGTGATGGGATTGGATAAAAAAAATCTCTTAGTCAGAATGCCCGCCGATAAATACAGTCCACTTACTCATACGTATATCTGCGAGGTACAGATGATCGATCTTTTTATAGCTTTAATTAACAATTATCTGGCTACGATTTTTTTTCACGCTTTACCATCTATAACTATTTAGATCTTGGTAATCGCACTAATAATTAATTACGCGAGAACTGCTTTACGGGCAAGACATTGCCCTGCCCAAAAGTTAATAATATTTCTGCAAATAAACCAAAAATTCATCACTTCGACTAACTGGAGCTAAATAAAATAGATGGTTATTGCCAATTCCGCAACTAAATTTAACTCACTTCAATTACCACCACTACCACACAACAGACCTTTACTGGCGATCGGACACGGTACGAGAAATCAACGAGGCAGACAAACTTTCCTCGATTTCGTAAACATCTACCAACAATTAGATACTTCTCGCCCCGTAATTCCCTGTTTTTTAGAATTGACCGAACCGAGTATAGAACAGGGAGTAGCAGCCTGTGTCGAACGAGGCTATACAGAGATTACTGCACTGCCAATTTTACTATTTGCTGCCAGACATAATAAATTTGACGTAACTAACGAATTAGACAGGACGCGATCGCTCTATCCACAGTTAAACTTTAGTTACGGTCGTCATTTTGGCATCAATCCCAAGATTCTAGAACTATGGCGCGATCGGCTAGCAGACTTGGATACACCACAACATAATCCGCATCAGATTTCTCGTTCCGACACCGTACTATTGTTTGTCGGGCGTGGTTCTAGCGACCCCGATGCTAATGGCGATGTCTGCAAGCTAGCCAGAATAGTTTGGGAAGGTAGTGGCTACAAGACGGTAGAAATTTGCTTTATTGGCATTAGCCATCCCCGTTTGGAAGAAGGTTTTAGACGAGCTTATTTATACCAACCCAAACGCATTATCGTTTTGCCGTATTTTTTGTTTACAGGCACCTTAATGGAAAAGATTTATAACATTACCGCTTTACAACAAGAGCAATATCCAGACATAGATTTTACTTGTTTGCCAGAAATGGGTATTGCATCGCAGCTGTTAGAGGTGATGAGAGAGCGAGAAATAGAGGCACAGTTGGGTAAGGTAGCAATGAATTGTGAAATGTGTAAGTTTCGCCTTTCTGCGATCGCAGAAGATGGAGGGCACCATCACGGACATCATCATCACGGACACCATCATAATCATAGTCATAGCGACCCTTACGCTCAACCAAAAGATTACCACCAGCGTATTTGGCAAACGCCTTAACGTAAGCTTATGGTATTACTAAATAGCAAAATTAAGATTTAAGCGATTGGCGATTGCGTAGCAAGTCCTTCGGTCTCAGCCAGCGCGCAGAGCGCGATCGCATATAATCAGAAAAAGCTTTATCTTATAGAAGTATGTTTTGCTTTCTTAATAAAATAAGATGAGTTTTCAATCGGCAACTTATAGTTCGGTATTAGTCGCTTTACAGCGTTTAATTGAGGTAGTAGCGCAGTTGCGATCGCCCGATGGTGGTTGTCCCTGGGATTTGGCGCAAACGCCACAAACTTTAGTCCCTTATGTCATTGAAGAAGCTTACGAAGTGGTAGATGCTATTAATAGTGGCGACAAAGATGCGATCGCTGAAGAATTGGGAGATTTGCTGCTACAGGTAATCTTACAAACACAAATCGCTAGCGAACGGGATGATTTTACCTTAGAAGAAGTAGCAGAGGGAATTACAGAAAAACTAATTCGCCGTCATCCTCATGTATTCGGCGATATTAAAGTTAATAGTGCGGCTGAGGTCAATCAGAATTGGGAACAAATTAAGGCTTTAGAAAAAGGGATAACCCCAGAACAGGCACAATTACTAAGTCGCAAATTAGAGCGTTATGCTCGTAGCCTACCGCCTCTAATGGCGGGCATGAAAATCTCTAGAAAAGCAGCAGCAGCGGGTTTTGAATGGGAAAATATTGCTGGAGTTTGGTTGAAGTTTGATGAGGAGTTAGCAGAATTCAAACAGGCTTTGACTGCTGAAGATAAAGAACATCAGCAAGCAGAATTAGGAGATTTATTGTTTACAATAATCAATGTCGCACGCTGGTACGATCTCGATCCCTTTGAAGCTTTACAGGGAACCAACCGCCGCTTTATTAGCAGGTTAAAACTGATGGAGCAATCTGCTTCGCGTCCTTTAAACGATTGTGACATTGACGAACTAGAAACTCTTTGGCAACAGGCAAAAGCAGAATTGGAAGAACAAAAAAATAATGACCTATGACTGGATTATAATTGGCGCGGGAATTTCTGGCGCATCGCTAGCTTACGAACTCAGCCAACAAAAGTTTAAGGTGTTGGTGTTAGAAAAAGATCCCATTCCCGATAATGCTACCGTATATAGTTATGGGGGGTTGGCTTATTGGTCGGGAACGGATGAATTAACCAGACAGTTAGGTAGAGAAGGAATCGAGCTACATCGCCAGCTTACGGAAGAATTAGGTCAAGATACAGAATTTAGAGAGCTAGATCTAGTTTTAACTATCGATCGCGATGCAGATCCGCAAGCTATAGCTAAAACTTACGATCGCTTTGCGACAAAACCCCAACTACTCAGCGTTAAAGAAGCCTGTGAACTAGAACCCCTATTAAATCCAGACGCGATCGCAGGATGCCTCCAGTTACCACACGGACACATCCACGCCCAGAAAACTACCGAAGTTTATTTACAAGCCTGTTTGCGTAACGGCGGAGAAATAAAATACGAACGGGCGATCGATTTCGTCAGAGACAACCAGCGAATTTTAGGAGTTGAAACCAAGCTAAATACTTATTATGCTGCCAATACTATAGTTTGTGCAGGAGGTTTAACGCGCTCTTTACTCCTGCAAACGGGGATCGAGGTCGATAACTATTTTACCCACGCCCAGCTTATTACTACTCCCCCCGTCAAGCTCGAACTACAGACTATAGTTATGCCAGCCATTCAGCAAAGGTTTGCTTTAGAAGCTGCTGCTAGAGATCTAGTCTTTGATAACGGTAAAGAGAAAAATGAAGCTCGTTCGATTCTCGATGCTGGTGTAGTGCAATTTTTAGACGGTAGCTTGTGTCTGGGGCAAATCAGCACTATTACTAGCAATCCTCATGCTAAATTCGATGCAGCAGCAGAGGAAGCTAAAATTAGGCAACAAGTAAACAACATATTACCCGCATTAGAAAAAATCCCAGGAACTTACCATCATTGTTTGGTAGCTTTTAACGACAGGGCTATTGCTTTAGCGGGCAAACTTCAACCTTTTACTGGCATTCAGCTTTTTTCTGGGTTTACTAGTACTTTAGTTTTTGCACCAATTTTAGCTAGACGTTTTGCTCGCTGGTTAGCAGGTGAAGCGGATGCCATTATCGAACAATTAGCTAAAAAGATTGAAAAATAGGGATAAAAAAGTAACTCGATAGTCTACTAAAAGTATTGTATTCTACTAATTAGTTGTATTGTCCTTGCCGTCCGCCTCCGCTCAATTTTGCCAAGTATATCCGTCTAACTTTATATCTAAGATTGCTATTGTTAAATTTATTTAGTTTCCGACACATTTGTCGGTATTTTTGCTTATTTTTGGTTGGTTTAGTTTTGGCTTTGTACCATCAACCAATAGCCATAGCACAAACCCCAAACCAGAATGAATATGATTATTTAAGTATTGTTTGGCTATTAGTAGCGGCTATACTCGTGTTTTTTATGAATGCGGGGTTTGCTATGCTCGAAGCGGGTCTTTGTCAGACTAGCAACGCGGTCAATATTTTAGCCAAAAACCTGATTGTTTTTTGTGTTTCCATTCTTGCTTTTTGGTGGTTTGGTTTTGGAATTATGTTTGGCGATGGTAATTCCCTTTGGGGTCAATCTGGTTTTTGTTTTCAAACCTTCGCGCTGCCTTTTAACAACGCTTTTCCTACTGGATTTGAGAGTTTAGCCACACTCTACCCAGGACAGTCTTTTTTAGGAGTATTTATTTTTCAACTAGTTTTCGCAGGGACAGCAGCTACGATTGTTTCTGGCATCGTTGCAGAACGAATTAAGTTCTGGGCTTTTTTTTGGTTTAGTTTTTGTTTGGTAGGAATTGCCTATCCGATAACAGGTCGTTGGGTTTGGGGACCCGATGGCTGGTTGGCGATAAATCTCAATTTTCTCGATTTTGCTGGTTCGACTGTAGTTCACTCGGTTGGCGGGATGGCTGGTTTAATAGGAACAATGCTTCTCGGTCCTAGAATAGGCTGGAATGGCTACGATCCCAATTCGATCGATACAGAGCAATTTACCGCAGAACCCAAACAATTTACTGCCTACAATCTTACCTTTTCAGCTTTGGGCTGTTTAATTCTTTGGCTTGGTTGGCTGGGATTTAATGGTGGTTCGGTAAAAGCAATAGCTCATATACCTCACGTTATTTCAACAACGATGATTGCTGCGGCTTCAGGCGGGGTATTTGTTTTGCTGTTGCGAGGTTTACGTCTTAATAAGCCAGCACTACCTTTAGTAATCAACGGAATCTTAGGTGGTTTGGTAGGAATTACCGCCTCTTCTGCTTATGTATCTTTGGGCATTGCGATGTTTATTGGTGCTGTTAGTGGTTTTTGTATCATCCTGCTCGAAGCTTTGATAGAATTTTATCGAATTGACGATCCTGTTGGAGCTATTCCCGTTCATCTTGGTTGTGGCATTTGGGGCACGCTAGCAGCAGGCTTATTTGTCAATAGGTTGCCACCTTATATCGAATGGGAGGTAGATCGAGTCGAGCAAATTTTAGCTCAATTAATTGGTTCTCTCTCGGTTCTAACCGTAACAATAATTCTTTCTTTAATATTTTGGCTGGGAATTGGTATTATTCTCTATCTAATTGAACTTAGCAACGAACGTCTCAAGCGATCGCCAGCAGAAAATCGCTACAAAATAGCGCGATCGCACGTATATAGAAACATTTATAAATCTGAAAGACTGAATCCTCAATCTCCTTTGGGATGGTTAATTAAATATTTAAAAATTGCCAAAGAAGCTTTGAGAGTGTCGGTAGAAGAAGAAATTAGAGGTAGTGACGGTACTTTTTATAGTTAGACTAACTACCGAATTTAAATTATTCTCTTGAAAGATTTTTTGCTACTGGACAATTGCCGAGCGATCGCAAATAAGTTTTAGTATGATTGCCCCACTGAGCGGAATTGTACCAACGATTCAGCCAAAATTGAGCTTGAGGGTAACTTCTAGAAGTCTCACTAACTTGGCAGAGATTGTTAACTCCGTCGAGTACGCGGTTGTCTTTGCCTAACTGTATGGCAGTTAAAACGTTTAGTTTGTCGAGGTTGTTCTGGCAACTATCGGGAAACTGCCTGGACAAACTCTGTTTTTCTCGCGCTAATTCATTACGCCAAACTTCTCTGTCGCTGAAGTCAGCAGGAATTGGCTCGGTACAAAAGGCTGATAAAGTCTGAAGCGGAATACTATTATCTACTTTCGCGAGTCGCTGCTGCGAATTATTGATAATAATTATCAAAGGTGAAATGAGTGAAATTGCCGATAAAATAGTTAATGCCGCTATTTTGGTGAGGGGTTCATTTTCAATTTTATTTGCTGCCAAAATTTTGTAGTTTAACCTGTTTCTTCTAGCTTTATTTAGCTTGTATGGTTTTTCTTCTATAGCTATTAGTTGCTTTTCAACCCAATCTCGATTGAAAATAGACTGATAAATTCGATTGGACACTTGTAACTTATTTTTACGTTCTATTACTAAGCCTGACTTAATTAATTCTTGTGTGGCTAAACTTGAAGGCACGGTTAGTTCTCCATGCTGCAAAATTTGTAAATATAAATTTAGTAAGGTTCGAGGAAGACAAACTGTATTATTTAACAAATGCTCTTGAATCGGTTTTAAATACTCACCGAAAACCTGAGTTTCCCAGTTACGAATGACTCTAACTTTTACCAGCTTTCTAACCGAAATAGCTTCCATTCCATCAGGAATAAAAGAGTTAGAATCGGAAATGATTTTACATAGCTGTTGCGTTAATAAAGGATGTCCGCCCGTCCAGTCAGAAACTTCTCTAAGTAACGAATAGGGAGAAGCAGCTTTATTTTCTAAATGTAGCGATTTAATTATTCCTCGATATGAAGGCAGCAATAGTTGTTTGTGTTGTTCAATTTTAGTTAAATATTGCAGAAAAAAATCAAGAGTTTTTTGGCTCAACCATCCTTTTTTTACTATTAACTCTCCTAAAAGCATTCCAGTTTGCTTTTGTTCTTCGAGTAGGCTTTTTATTTGCCAAGATTCAATTAGAGCAGCTTCTTGAAGGTAATAACCTAAAGGTTGTGTTTTAGGTTGCTGTAATAACTTAGGTAGCTCATCGGCAAAAAAATCTACGGTTTGTTGCTTGAGTATGCCGTATGATACCAAAATAGTTCCAAACTTAACTTCAGCGCCTTGTGCTTGAATTTCTAAGGCTTGACGAATTTGAAAATCTGAAATCAATCCAGCTAGTTCTAAAACTCGACCAAGGGGTTTGATAACTACATTTTCCATTGACTAGGCTAGCTACATTACTTAAGGTAAGTTACTGCTATTAAGTTATTTATTATTTGCAACTTTAAGTTATTTATTATCTATAACTTTTTTTAGTATCGTAATAAAGTAAGTATTTTTAGATTTTTTATATATATTTTATATTTGTTAAAAGATTACCATTAAAATCAAATAATTACAACTGAAATACTGAAACTGTATTTTTGTTATGAAACATAGATATTAGAGCTAAATTTGCGTACTATATTTCGTCTGCATAGAAAACTATAGTTCTACTTTTGTGATGTAATTTATTGCCTTGACAGTTTATGCCGCCCGCGAATGCGAATCGGCACACGACATTTGTGTGCCTCTTGCCTCGAACAGACAACTCAAAAAACTCTTAATTTCAAATTAGATGCGGTTTAATTTAAGCGCACTGTAGTTTCTGTTTGACTCAAATGGGAAGTGTCGCCACATAGTTCTAGCTGCCACTTATCACCGTTACGAACTATTTTGACCAAACAGCATAAAGAGACTTCAAAGACTGGATATTCTGGAATTAAACCCTTAGTAGCACCCCATACCGAAGCACCATGTCCCACTATTAGCAAATTTTCAGAATATTTTGCTACTAGCCTTTTAGCAGTTTCAGCAGTGCGTTGATTTACCTCGGCTTCTGTTTCTGGATATTGGGGAGTGAGCAGCGATTGATAACTCCAGTCAAGGCGAGGAAATTCTGCTTTTAACAGTTCTTTAGGATGAGTTTCGGGAACTTCATTCATCCATTCAGAATTGTGCCATTCACTCAAACCCGCCTCAATTTTGATTGGCAAGTCTAATACTTGTGCTACCTCATTAGCAGTTTGAATGGTACGTAAAAATGGTGAAGTAAAAATATGTTCGATTTTTTCTTGTTTTAGTCTTTGTGCTAGTTCTTTTGCCTGTATAAAACCATCCTCAGAAAGATGGGGATCGTAACGTCTTTCAGCAGTATCGAACCATTCTGGGTTGACAAAATCAATACGATTTCCGTGTCTGGCAATCCAAACTGTTTGTGACATATAGACAATCAAATCTTAATAGCTAAATTTATTATCTAACGAAATCTCGCTGTTAATATCAGCTCGGTAGACAAAAGGTATTTTAGTATAACTCATACTACAATATGTATAACTCTGCATTTTTAATACTAACTGTCGGGATTATTTCTTAAGATCGATTGCCCGATGAATTTCGTTAGGACATTTAGAGTAAAACCATTGTAATTATTGTTATTTATAAAGCGATCGCCGAACAGTAAAAAAGAACCGAACGAGAAAATTATTTTAAAGTAAAAGTATAGCAATACGCTGGTCAACCCAATTGATGTTCTTGATTATATTTTCATCTGGAGATAAAAATGTTTTTTCCCTGGTTCAAAGATTACTCTTGCTATGATTATGAATCTAACTTCCCCGAAAAACGCCGTCAACGCAAACTTAAGTTTCTTAAATCTATGCGCGATGATTTAGAGACCCGATTGGCAGCCATTAATGCGGCTATTGATACTATCGAACGGCAAAACCGCCAAGACTAGACCAAAACAGTAAGTAGCGAATAGCAAATGTTTAGCTAATTTTACTGCATTAAGAAAAACTCGCTACTCGCTACTTGTCAAACCATAAATTAGTCCTCGGCAAAAACATAACGCCGTAGATCTTCGGGATTCGGTTCGGGGCTGCTTTCAGCAAATTTAACCGCTTCATCTATCTGAGAAGTAATTCGACTGTCTATTTCTTTTAATTGTTCCGAACTAGCTAAGTTTCGCTCGGTTATATATGCGGCAAATTTCTTAATCGGATCTCGTTTTGCCCAAAATTCTTTTTCTTCGGGCGATCGCAACTCATCGGGATCGGCTAGGGAATGACCTCTAAAGCGATAGGTTAGAGCTTCGATCAAAGTCGGTCCCTCTCCCGCTCTCGCTCTAGCAACGGCTTCTTTGGCTAAAGTGTTGACGGCTAAAATATCCATACCGTCTACTTCGTAACCAGGCATATCGAACACGCTAGCTTTTTTGTAAATTTCTGGCTGTGAAGTGGCGCGATAGTGAGACATGCCAATCGCCCATTTATTATTTTCTACTACATAAATAATTGGCAGTTTCCAAAGAGCCGCCATATTCAAACATTCAAAAAACTGACCGTTATTACTCGCCCCGTCACCAAAAAAGCAAACCGTTACCGAGTCGGAATTTTCATCTTGCATTGCTTCTCGGCGATACTTACTCTGAAATGCCGCACCAGTTGCCACGGGAATGCCCTCGGCTACAAAGGCATAACCACCTAAAAGCCCGTGTTCGGCAGAGAACATGTGCATCGAACCGCCTCGTCCCTTACTGCAGCCCGTTTCTTTACCAAACAATTCCGCCATTACTTCTTTAGCAGGAACTCCAGCACTAAGAGCGTGAACGTGGTCGCGATAGGTGCTACAAACATAATCTCCTTGAGGACGTAACGCTTTGACTATTCCAGAGGAAACTGCTTCTTGTCCGTTGTAGAGGTGAACGAAGCCAAACATTTTGCCTCGATAGTACATTTCAGCACACTTGTCTTCAAACAAACGTCCTAAAACCATGTCTTCGTAAAGCACCAAAGCTTCTTCTTTGGTAAGGTTGACGCTGCTAGAGTCAAATTTAGGTAAAGTTCTTTCAGGACACATAGAGTCTGTAGTCTTTAAAATATAAAGTTAAATCTCTATTCAATCATAAAACTTACAATAGTTACCGATCGCATAGACAACATTTGTTTTAGAGAATAGCGGTGCGACCCCGCGTCGTTTTACGGCGCAAGGGAACGCGCACCAAGAGAGGCAATAGATAAAAGCGCGAGCGCTTAAAATTCGATTCCTGGTTGTGCTTTAACTCCCTGCTCGCGAAAGGGGTGTTTGATTAAAGTCATTTCAGTTACTAAATCTGCTTTCTCGATTAATTCGGTAGGCGCGCCTCTGCCTGTCAAAATTACATGAGAATCTTCTGGTTTCTTCGCTAAACCTTCAATAACTCGTTCTACTTCCAGATATCCTAGCTTGAGAGCGACATTAACTTCATCTAACAAAACCAACTTATATTCGGGGTTGATGATATATTCTAGTCCTCGTTCCCAAGCGGCGATCGCTTTTTGGGTATCTCTTTCCTTATCTTGAGTTTCCCAAGTAAACCCTTCTCCCATCGCGTGAAAGTCTAATTGCCCTTCCCATTTAGCTAACACTGCTTTTTCTGCTGGTTCCCAAGCACCTTTGATAAACTGAATTATCGCCACCTTATAGCCATGTCCGAGCGATCGCATTACCATTCCTAAAGCAGCCGTAGTCTTACCCTTACCATTACCAGTGTTGACAATAATCAAACCTTTTTCTTGGTTTTTTGCTGCCAGACGCTGTTCTTGAACTTCCTTGCGTCGCTGCATTTTTTGTTTGTATTGTTCTTGGTTCATGGTTGATAGTTAAGTAAATATGGCTTGTATGACAAATAGTACTTTAATTTATCTGTAGTATTTTGCAGACTAAAAAATTTTATTTCTACCCTATGCTAAACCAGCAAGTACTTTAAAAAGTATAAAAGATGATAAAAATTATAGTAATTGTTATAGCAACATCAATATTTTTAACAGGCATAACAGGATTTGTTTTAGCAATATTAAGTCTAATATATGAATATAATTTAGAATCATCTATTAAAATATTTTATTTGTCATTTATTAGTGGTTTAGTTGGAGGAACAACTGGTTTAATTATTGGGTATTTGTCTGGAGCAATTATTTGTAATACAACACCTGCTTTTGATTTTACTCCTTTTTTATGGATTGGCATTATCTGGATTTCGGGAATTATTTCAGGCTCTTTATTCGGAGGTTTTATCTTTCTGAATCCAAGCTTTAAAAGTTTTCTAGCATTAAAATACATTGCGATTGTTATTGCTACTTGTTTATTATTATTTTTAGGCTGGAAATTTCAGATTATTGACCCAATTCGTTTTTCAAATTCAGTTGATACCTGGCAATTACCCAAAGAATTACGCTTTATTACCTTTAGTCCTAACGGAACTTTTTTTATTAACAGTAAGAAGCTTATTAATCGTGATGGTAGACCATCTACCAGATACAACGATACCCAAGAAGTAGAGATTAGAAAGGTATCTAATGGAGAACTGATTAGAACTTTAAACGTTTTTTCTTCTAAAAATGTAGTTCTGAGTTCAGATGGCTCTCTACTCGCTTCAGCCAGCAACAAAACAGGGCAAATACAAGTTTGGCGTATTAGTGATGGTCAATTAGTTGATTCCATAAATATAGATAGTCCTTCCAGAGTTTTAGCAGTATCCTCTGATGGACAAACTATTGTTGTGTCAGTGAGTCAGGCTAGGAAGCAACCACCGACAACTTTATACGTTTGGAATGTTGTCGAGCAAAAAAGTTATATTCTTAGCGAGTCAAGTTTGATTCCTTACGATATGCCTATTGCAGTTATCGAAAAAAATCGTGGAGAACTATTGACTTTAGAGAAACATGAAGATGGATTGTATCTCTATCGATTAAAAGATAAAACTTTTACTCTGCAATTGGATACAAATGAAAAGTCTGGTCGTTGTCTTAAATTAAGTCCTAATGGTAAATTAGTAGCATTTTGGTCTAGTTCTCTTGAATCTACGTCTAATGGCTCTATTATCAGGAACAGAATTTATGTACACAATATAGAAGATGGCAAACTTCTGAATACCATAGATACCTATGCAGCAAAAGAAAATTTTATGGAGTTCGTGTTTACACCTGATAGTCAATACATAGCTGCTTCGTATTATGCTGAATTTAAATCAGGTTTGTTAGTATCTGCCCCATCTTATTATTTAACATCTCATGGGCGTGTTCGCTTGTGGCGTATTAAAGATGGAAAAAAAATTAAAACGTTTCGAGGACATAAAGAGAAGACTATTGATATTGCATCTAACTATGAAAAAAATTTACTTGTCACCTATGGTGGAGATGGCAAAGTTCGCTTCTGGCAAATTTCACCACGTAACTACAGTTGGTTGTGGTTATTGGGTACGGTAGGTTTAGCTACTCTTGGCTACTGCCAGAGAGCTTACTTAATAAGTTGGATCGGTTTTTAAAAAGTAGAATATTTTAATTTGTGAAAAAGCGATCGCCAAATTGAATGTAGCGTTGCGATCGCTTTGTCAGCTAAACTTAAAGTTATTTATGACAATGCAATGTCTTGAGTTTCGATAACGTCTGTAAATACCTCGCCGAATCATATCCCGTCGCCTTTGCCAATTGGCTAGTTCCAGAAGTAGATGCCGAAGAAGTCCAAGTGCTTAAAACCGAATTAAGTTTAGAACCAATTCGTGCCGACTCGCTAACTTTTCTGAGAACCAGTAACCAAATACTACATTTAGAATTTCAAACCTCAGCCATTTCCGAACCCAGCATTCCCTTTCGGATGCTTGACTATGCCATGCGCCTGAAAAGACAATATCACCTCCCAGTTCGACAAATAGTCATCTTTTTGCAACCGACTACTAATCCCGTTGTCTTTACTGAAGAATATCGAGATGAAACTTCTAGCCATCGTTATCAAGTTATCCGAATGTGGGAACAAAACTCAGAACCGTTTCTAGCTAACTGAGCACTATTACCCCTAGCTACTCTAACTCAAACAGTGTCGCCAACAAGTTTGTTATCGAGAGTGGCAGAAGAAGCAGCTAAAATTGAAGTTAGAGAACAAAGACAAAATATTTTAGGCTGTGCGGGAATTCTAGCAGGTTTGCGTTTTGACGAGGGTTTGATTAGTCAAATATTTCGGGAGGAAGTGATGAAAGAGTCGGTAACTTATCAAGCTATTTTACGTGAAGGTCGTCAACAGGGAATACAACAGGGAAGAGAAAGAGAACTGGCTTTGATTGTGCGTCAGTTGAATAGACGCATCGGTGCAGTTAGTCCTGAAGTACGAGATCGTTTGGAAGATCTGTCTATTGTCCAGCTTGAAGATTTGGGAGAAGCTCTCCTGGACTTTACTACTGAAAGCGATTTGCTCAATTGGCTAGACCGACGATAAGCTAGAAAATCTAACAGTTTAAATAATTGTTTCGGGTTTGTTTTTACAGACACCAACTCTGTCGGGAGGCAGCGTTACCATAAAGCCTACGAGAATTGACTGTTAATAAAGGATCTTCAGAATTATCAGGCAGATTTTTTTCTAGGCGATCGCTAGCATCATTTGGTTGACGCAGAAAGTCGGTAACAAAAACTACGGGGCGATCGCTATTCCAATAAGTCTGTAACTGCTGTTTGGTAATTAAATAAGCAGGAGGCGAACCTGGAAAGCTAGGCGGAAGACGATTTTTACCTCCGTCAGACAAAATTTTAACGGTACGATAGAGGCGATCGCCTGTAGCGGTTTGCCATCCCGCAGGTAAAGAAGTTCTAGCGTTAAATAAATGCTTGCGAAAATAATTTTTATTCTGGTTGAGATAATAGATAATGCCACCTGCTGCGCCAATTTCTCGCGAACCTTCAAAGATCCAGAGAGTATTAACATTCAAACAGGCATCGGCTTGCCGTACTAAAGTCTTGGAAGAACGAACATCTTGATAGATAACAAATCCTTTTACTACGGCAGTGTAGACAATAATCAGGGAGAGAAATAGCGGCAACCAAGCCCAACGATATCTATTTAATATTGCCATCCCCAAACCCAACCAGCCTATAGCCAAAGCGATCGCTACTATTAGCAACAAGTGGTAAATTCTTACGGTAGTGTCAATCTGAGGTAGAAAAGCGATCGCCCCAAGAAAACTCAAGCCAATTAAAACAGCGATCGAGCCATATATAGCTTTTAAAGAAACAAAGTAAGTTACAAACCGCAAAAACAGCGATCGCCTTCTAATTATTTGACGACGAAATAAGCTATGGCGAAAAACTTTTATTGCAGCAATAGGTTTTTTAAAGCTCGTTCTTACGGTAATTCGATCTAGATAGTTTTTACTCCACCATCTGCTACAAAGCATAATGTATGGAGGTATTGCAGGCACACTATAGTAAACCAACCTTGAAGATAGAGGTAAAAATGCCACAATAGGTAAAATAGCTGCGATCGCAATTATCAAAATACCATCGCTACGTTTTCGTTCCCAACTTGAAGCTTTGTTTATCAATCCTCTCCGCCATTCTTGCCAAGTAGAGGTAACAACAGATGGTAAAAATAATATCCAGGGAAAACACCACAAAGCGGTAACTGCTAAATAGCCAGCAATACTTACTTTAGACACTTCGTAATCTGGAGGAAAGCGGCGATCGAGCAGACGATCGAGGTGTTCGTTAACTATAAAATAGCGAATAAAACCTGGATTGTTTTTTTCTACGGCAATAAACCAGGGCAAAACTACAGCTAAGACTATTAATAATCCTGGTAATAAGTGAAGACGTTTTAACTTCCAGTCACGTCGGAGAATAACTAAAATAAAACAGCTACATAAAGGAAATACAATACCAATAAAGCCTTTAGTTAGCAGACACAAACCTAAAAATAGATAAAATCCATAGCTATAAAAACGAGATTGAGTAGCGTATAGCGATCGCCACAAACAATAATAACTAGCCAGCAGTAAAGTTCCGAGTAAAACATCGATTAGTATCTGGTGAGTAAATAAAAACCAACCTAAAGTTACCGACAGCATTAAAGCCGTAAGCCGACTCGCATCAATTCCCCATAGCTGTCTCGTCCATTTCCAGGCAATAATTATGCCTAACCAACCAGCTAAAGCCATAGGTAAACGCGCCGCAAACTCAGTAGTACCAAAAAGGCGAGTAGAAATCGCAATCAGCCAATATAGCAGAGGTGGCTTGTTGAGATATGGTGCGCCATTGAGATGAGGCGTTATCCAGTCACCACGCAACACCATCTCTTTGCCAACCATAGCAAAATGACCTTCATGAGGTTCGTATAAGCCATAGTCGCCAATTCCTAATAGGATGATGATTAGTGTTAGTAACAGCAGCGATAAATCGAACCACAGGATGCGATCGATTGCCGACTTTACCCGAACGCCCAACAAACTTTTATTTAGCAGATTCCGAACAAGTTGTATTCCTCAGCAAGTATACATAATTTGCAATAGTATCGTCTAATCAAATCTTGCTCTTTAGACATTTGGCGTTTAATAAAATTGATTTATCGTCTTCAAATACGCGACATTCTTTAAATTCTGTCAGTAATATTGGTTGAGTATCGGATCGTAAAAAAGCAATCGCCCTTTTTGCTGGTAGTAGAAACTGCATCAACCAATTATTGTTTTGTAGATATCTAACCGTAAACGCATCGCGATCTAATAGCCATAAGTCTATATCGTATAGGTCAATAAAAGATTCGATTTTTTCTAAATTATCAGTATATTGTGCCGTAATTAAAGCTTCAGTTCGCTGACGAATTTGTCGATAATAATCTAAATGATAGGGAATGCTATATTCTGCTGCCGTTAAAACCGATCGCTCTGCTAAACTAGGTATAAAATTTGCTTCTTCACTTAAAGATGCGATTAAAATATCTTTAGGCTGTTGCTGCAAAAAACGATAGAGTTGCGAAGAATTTCCTGTAACATAACCGAGTCGATAAGAATATTTTTGTACTGCATAGGTGGGATATAAAAGTATACAAAATGTAATAATAGTAATTACTGATTTTAATATGCGTTGATGTTTGGTAAGACGTATAAAAATAGCATTTAAAACTACTGCGATCGCTATACCATCTATTAAAGCAATTAATATTCTCAAACTATGCTGAGAATAGCGACTTGGTAAGTGCAGCTTAAATAAAAATAAATGCGCCAAGGCAAACATAATCAAAGCCGCTAAAAATATTTGCCAAACAATTTTTATATTTTTATTTATCTTAGTTACTAAAGGAAACTGCTGCGGAAAAAGTTTTAAAATTGGCAAACACAAACCAAAAGAACACAACAAAACATACTGCCATTCGTGAGGAAAAAAACCGCTTCTTGGGGCATATAGCCAAAATGCTACGGGATTATTAACAAAAAACTCATTCCTACCGTCTGGATAGAATTCTGGCAAGGTTTTCGCTGTTGCCAAACTTATAACATCACCGTATTCCAATGTTTGTAAGGCATAAATTCCTAGTATTACCATCGCAACTAATAAACCTGTAAAATAAAACCAGCGATAGGAACGCTCGCGCCAAAAATTAATCGCTAAGATTACTACAGCAATTAAAACAACTTGTGGATAGAACAATCCTTGTAAAAGAATGAATAAATAAGTTAAATAGCTGCGACGTAACAAATAATAAATAAATCCGACAAACAAAGGATAAAAAAAAGCTCTAGGCGTACCAGAGGACAAATCGTCTAGCATCCACAAATTTTGATTTAACAATAGAGTTGCAATAAATCCAGAAAACGGAACAGGAAATATTTCTAAGCAAACTAAAAATAAATGAACTGTAGTAATTACAGCAATAATTACGGGCAAAATTTTACTAAATAAAAAAGGTTTGATACCTAATATATTTACTATTTGGTACAAAACTTTATAGCCCCAAGGGGCAACAGAACTAAAATAATCAGCGATTAAATCTTGTCTAAATAAATCTGGATCGCTAAATTGCTGTATCCAAAAAACATGCTGTCGCGCATCATCTTGAATAGTGTAAGGCTGAAAAGCTAGCTTTAATCCAGATAAACTAAATAATAATGCTGCTGCAATACTTGCCCCTAACCAGAAATTTAATTTAGATTTAAAAATAAATAACAGCATAATTTACTTAATTTATAGCTATTAAACTAATAAAATTAGAGTGAAAAACTAAATCTATTGACCTTTTTGAAATTATGGATCTTAGTCTTTATTAAAAACTATAAAAGTTAGCAACTCATAATTTTACTATTTCAATTCATAATTCATACTGAATATACAGCAAATAGCGAAAAATAGAACGAATATGGGAATTGAAGTTAAATATGTACGTATCGATTTAGAAAATATCGCTCGATTAACATCTCATCCTTTTGGATTAGACATAAAAGATTTTGACGAATATATAGCTTTTTCTGACGACCTTGTTTGTAGTGACTACTATTTAAATATTGGTAAAGATTGGCAAGCAATCCATTTTCTTCTTACAGGAGAAGCAGCTAGGGATAGAACTAATACTTCACCACCTCTTAGCAATGTAGTTTTGGGCGGTACTGAAACCGAATATCAAACAGACTATGGAAAAGTTCGTTACTTAAAACCAAATGAAGTCAAAGAAGTCGTTGAAGCTCTAGAGCAAATTACACTCAATGATTTGCGATCGCATTTTTCACCCGAAGCTTTCAATGCTGCAAGAATTTATCCCAATCCTCAGCCTGGAGGTTGGACAATAGAAGAATTAGAATCTCTTTTGACTACATACGTTCTGTTGGTAGAGTTTTTCAAAGAAGCAGCAAAACAAAACAATTTTATATTTATTTCTCCAGGCTAAATTTTTAGAGAATCAGTGACTTTGCATATAGCGTTTATCAAATAAGTGAGATACAAATTTACGTTATTTCAGCCTACGGTAAACCAGAGTTTTGACCCACTCTAACAGCAAAGAGTTAAGAAAAAAAACTTACCTTTGAAAAGGGTTCTGAACTGAGTTTAAAGTAGTCACTCAATCAAAGCAGACTTGAATTTTACCGAGACTAAGATGTTGCCGCGTCGGTAGTAGTTTCAGAGTTTAACTTAACATCATTTTGTTTGCTGAAGCTAGCGGTAATAATATGGGATAACAGTCCTACAGGACCTGCAAATAAACATAGTATCAAAGAGTGAATCGTCCAGATGCTTTTTTCTTGTCCCTGCCAATAAATCCAGCGTCCAACGAATAAATCCATAACGATAAAGTGAACCCAACCTGCGGCGGCAGCAGTTTCTTCCGAGAAAAAACGAGCGATATCTGGCAGCTGGGGATTAGCTATAGCTTGTGCCGACTCGCCATCGATAGTAACTATTAAAAAGTAAACATACAAGCCAATTAAAGGAACGAATAGTAAATAAGACTGCATGACCTTTTTAGTAACGTTCCAGTTTGGCAATAAAATCATTAACGTCCAAAAAGGCAGAGCAAAAAGATTGGCAAAAGTAAACAGTTGGGTAGAAGTCACGAGCGAATGATAGTAAACAATACAAAAGAGGAAGATTTGAGTTTATCTTCCTCTATCTAATTTAAAGTAAAGACGAACTAAAAGGGATAGATCAGCGGCGTTATACTTACCGTCACTATCCAAAATAAAATATTTAGCGGAATGCCGACGCGCATGAAATCGGTAAACTTGTATCCCCCAGGACCATAAACCATTAAATTAGTTTGATAGCCGATAGGAGTGGCAAAACTCGCCGAGGCACCAATCATTATGGCGATCGCAAACGGCATAAATTCGACTCCCAAGTTTTTAGAAACAGCTAAAGCAATGGGAAACACTAAAGCAGCGGCGGCGTTATTGGTAATTATTTCGGTAAAGAAAGAAGTAATGCCGTAAATTATTGCCAGAGCCAGCCAGGGATTATCCCCAGAAAAGCCAATCAAGGTTGAGGCGATCGCTCCTGCCGCACCAGTAGATTCTAATGCCGTACCAATACTCAAAGCCGCCGCAATTACCAGTAATACCGACCATTCAATGTTCTGCATGGCTTTGACGGGAGAACAGCATTTAGTAACTAGCATAATAACTGCCGCTAACACCGCCGCTTTTAACATACTCATCCAGCCAGTTGCCGCCAGAACTACCATAATAACTAATATGGCGATCGCCAGAGGAGCTTTTTCGTGACGTAAAGGTTCGGAGTCGGGTATGCCGTCAATTAAATAGAAATCTTGAGAAACGCGCTGTCGGGAAATAAATGCCGGATTGGCTTCTAGTAATAAAGTATCCCCAGCTAACAAGCGAATATCACCGAGTTTACCCTGTAGTCTTTCACCGTTACGCGCTGCGGCAACTACAACCGCATTGTAGCGAGTACGAAACTTGCCTTCGCGTATAGTTTTACCAACTAAGGGACAGCTATTAGAAACAACGGCTTTGATTAGACTTCTCTGGGAACGAGGGGTTTTGAGTTTAAATACTTCATCTGTACCAGGCTGCAAACCTTTAAGTCGATGCAAATCTACAATTGAATTTATCGCTCCCACAAATACTAATTGGTCGTTAGCTCTTAAAACTTCTTGCGGACTTACCGCAGGAATGATGAAGCGATCGCGAACGATCTCAATTAAATATAGTTCTGGTAGATGGCGCAAACCTGCCCCTTCGATAGTTTTACCAATCATAGGACTATCGGGAGCAACCATCATTTCAGTGGTGTATTGAACTGACGAACTATCATCATTTAAATCTAGTGCAGGTTGGCGGTTGGGTAATAGCCAGCGATGAGTCAGAAATAAAAAGCTCGCTCCTGCAAGCGCACAGGGCAATCCCACCCAGGCAATATCGAATAGCTTAAGACTAGCTCCACCCGCAGAAATTATCAATCCGTTTACAACTAAGTTAGTACTGGTACCGATTAAAGTACAAATTCCCCCAAAAATTGCTGCATAACTGAGGGGAATCATTAGTTTGGAAGGACTTATCTTTAATTTCCGCGACCAGTCGCTAACTACAGGAATAAACATCGCTACGACTGGAGTGTTATTTAAAAATGCACTCATGCCGATTACAGGAGCCATTAGCCGCAGTAAAGCTTTATTTTGTCCTTTAGGAAGACCCAAAATTGTTTGTGAAATCCAAGTCAGTCCGCCAGTTTGCTGCAAACCTGTCACTACCAGATACAGCACTGCAACTGTAATCATTCCAGAGTTACTAAATCCTTCTAAAGCAGCTTCCTCTTCCAAAATACCAGTGGTAAATAAAACCGCCGTACCGCCAAGAAAAACTATTTCTGGAGGAATGGAAGTTATAGCATTGAGCAGAAAAACACTAAAGGTGATTGCAATTGTCAGCCAACCCTGCCAGCCAAGTTTAGCTAGAGAAGATTGGGCAAGATAAGGAACTGCGGCGATCGCTATACTTATAGCGATGCCTAAAAACATTAACACCAACCATTGTTTTTTATTCCTGGGGGCAAGCGATCGCGCCAAACTTCTTCTAGCTTCCATACAACACCTGTAAAATAACCCAACCTAATTGAGATTGCATCAAAGTATATCACACAAAAATTGAAGATGTTTTGTATTTTAATTCAAATTTTAATGAACTTCACTCGTAGTTAAATGTCAATATATATATATAGCCGAACTAACTTACCATGAGCGATCTAACCCAAGACTCGAAACTTGCTTTAATTGAGTCTCTAACTAAAAACAATTTTTTGTTTCGAGGACTAGATCCTAATTTATTAAGCGACTACCTCAATTCAACTCCACCAATTTTAGAAAAGCTCTACTCCAATCGTCCAATTTTTACTGCTTTTCGCCCCGATATTTCACTCGAATATCTTTATGTCACCATTGAAGGCGGTCCAATTATCGTTCGCAGCACTCCTTTAGATCGCATTATTTCCATAACTTATGCAGGAAGCTGTTTTGGCATGCGTAATTTGCCTTTTAGTTTTGGCAATGTCTCCCGCGCCTTTCCCAGTCTAGTTGAAGCGTATAAAACAGCAGATGTAGCAAAGATTCCTTTATCAGTCATTCGAGATTTGTACGATAATAGCGAGATGTTTCGCGATCGCTACGGACTATTATTTGAACTAGAAGAAAAATTTCAGTACCACTTACTCAACTGCAGTACCTATCCTCCTCAAGCTGTAGCTGCACTGCTTAGAGCCTTAATCTATCAAGAACGGGAATTAGGCAATCAACCTCAGAGTAACGGTAATTTTTGCTTCGATTTACCCGTAGATGTAATTGCTAAAGCCTGTCAGTTAAATCATCGTACTGTAGAGCAGGTTATTAAGGGTATGAAGAAAGTTGGCTTGCTCAAAACCAGTAAATCATCAGACGTAAGCGGCGATTTGATTTACGTAATCAACCCCGAAGAATTAAAAGAAGTTTACGGCGCAACTCGCGATAAAGTTTCCTGGTGGCCATTACGTTAACAGTAAACAATAGGCAATTAACTTTTACTAAAAACAACTGAAAAGTTATTAGCAGGCATTGGTACGATCTCTTGTAAATCTAAACCCGACGATCTAGCAATTTTTGCCACATCTTCTAAATTCCTTACACCCCATTCTTTACTGCGATCGCGTAAAGCTTCGTCAAAACTGGCATTACTAGGTGCTGTATGTTCGCCATGACGTTTAAAAGGTCCGTATAAATAAAGAATACCTTCAGAAGGAAGAATTCTTCCCGCACCTGCCAGCAATCCCAGACAAGACTGCCAGGGAGAAATATGAATCATATTAATATTAACGATCGCCTTAACTGCCATATCTAAATCTTCAATTGCCCAATAAGAATCCCTGGCATCGATATCTAAAGGAGGGTGTAAATTATCTACACTAGTCTCCTGCTGCCAAGCAATAATACTGTCTTTTAGTATGGGTTCGTACTCACTCGGTATCCAGAGACGGGGAGCAAAATGAGGCGCGAAGAAAACCCCGTGTTCTCCCGTACCGCTGGCTATTTCTAAAATATTCCCGTCGGCAGGTAAAACTCGCAACAGTACTTCTAAAATTGGTTCGCGGTTGCGTTGGGTAGCAGGTGCGTATTTCTTTGCATCCATAGTTAGTAAAGAGAATTTAGCAGCCAACCAATTAAAATTCCTAAGAAAACAAATCTCACTACCTGCCAAAACAGATCGGGTAGCAAACAACTTTCTAATTTAAAATCTAACTCTTCTAGTTCTTGTTGAATATGACGTAACTCTGTTTTAAGAGGTCGATCGCCCGATTGCTGCTGTTGTTTTAAAGCTTGTTTCTGTTTGACTAGTTGCGTTTGCCGCTCTACATCTTGTTTGATTTGAGAATGACGTTGCTTTAACTGGAGAAGCGATTGCTCTACTTCTAGCAACACGGTTTCTAATTCGTTATCTTTGGCGGGAGTAGTTTCTGGAGACGACATCTTAGAATTAACAGTAAAGCCGAAAAGACTATTCGATATTAACTCATGTCTCCTACAACTCCCCGATCTAAAACCGATTTACTAGCAGAATTAAGTGAAGTAGAACTAGCTCAAGCTTTAGCCAGCAAAAGTGCGATCGCTCACCAAGATTGGCATCGCCTCAAAGGTAATCGTCAGGCACAGGCAAAACAACAGTTAGCTTCAGCATTAGTTTTTTTAATTAAGGGACAGCCAGAAACTGCCTTAATTCATTTGAAACAGGCTTTGGGTTGGCTAGAAGGTTCATTAGCTTCTCCTCCCTGTCCAGATCGGCAGAAAAGAGAGAAAAAAAATTCATAGGCTTTAGGCTTTAGGAAAAAGACATTTAGCATTTAATAATGTTCGATGTTCGATGTTCGATGGTCAATGGTCAATGTTTCCTGCCACTAACTACTAACTACTAACTACTATCTATGCAACCTCAATTTTTATCTCCAGAAGAATCAGCAGATGTCGATGCAGCTTTGTTATCCAATTCGGAAAAATTTCTCACTCGTTTGACTATTTCCTCTCTAAGACTGCTGACAATTATCGCTAAAGATACTGGCGTAGCAGTAGAAGAACTAACTCCCAAACAAGTAATCACTTGGATGGAAAACGATTCTAAGGTAAGACGCGAACAGGGTATTGATGCGGCGGTGTTGAAATGGTAAAGGCGCGATCGCCAAAGGCTTATCGCTACTATTGAATAAACTTATTAAGAATTGTTACAAAATAGTGTTAACATAAAATTGTTAAAGTTTTGAGACTTTGTTACAAGACTTAACAACAGACAACAACGTTTAATAACAATCAGAGGTAGCTTTATGCCATTTACCATTGAATCAGCACGTAACATCTTCTCTAACACGATGTCAGCCGATGCAGTACCCGCAACTATTGCCAGATTCAATCAATTGAGTGCTGAAGATCGCCTGGCACTCATCTGGTTTGCATATTTAGAGATGGGTAAAAGTATTACCGTAGCTGCGCCTGGGGCGGCAAGTATGCAGTTTGCCGAACCGACTCTCAACGAAATCAAAAAAATGAGTTTTCAAGAGCAATCTCAGGTAATGTGCGACCTTGCTAATAATGCTGATACTCCTATCTGTCGCACCTATGCTACCTGGTCGCCGAACATCAAGCTAGGTTTCTGGTTTCAGTTGGGAGAATTGATGGAAAAAGGAGTAGTCGCCCCTATTCCCAAAGGCTATAAGCTTTCTGCTAATGCTAATGCGGTATTATCTACAATTCAACAGTTAGAATCGGGGCAACAAATCACGGTTCTACGTAACTGTGTAGTAAACATGGGATTCGACTCCGACAAATTAGGTGAATACGACAGAGTTAGCGAACC
This sequence comes from Myxosarcina sp. GI1, assembly GCF_000756305.1. Lineage (NCBI taxonomy): Bacteria > Bacillati > Cyanobacteriota > Cyanophyceae > Pleurocapsales > Pleurocapsaceae > Myxosarcina > Myxosarcina sp. GI1. The sequence goes on along the minus strand of NZ_JRFE01000026.1, from coordinate 332,373 downwards.
AGTCGCGCCACCTAAAGATATGTCACAGCGCACTGAGGTTGCTATTTCGGGAGTCACCAATCCCACCGTTCTTAAATACATGAATCTTTTAAACGCTAATGATTTTGATGCTTTGATCGAATTATTCGCACCAGACGGTGCCTTACAGCCTCCTTTCCGTAGACCAATTGTCGGTAAAGAGGCAGTTCTCAGATTTTTTAGAGAAGAGTGTCAAAACCTCAAACTAATTCCCGAACGCGGTGTTTCCGAACCCGCAGAAGAAGGCTACACTCAAATTAAAGTTACTGGTAACGTGCAAACTCCCTGGTTTGGTGCTGGTGTTGGTATGAATATTGCTTGGAGATTTTTACTTAATTCGGAAAATAAAATTTTCTTTGTCGCGATCGATTTACTGGCATCTCCCAAAGAATTAATGAATTTCGCTCGCTAAAAACGTAAAAAAACTAAAAACATTAATTGAAGAACTCTCCTAAATGAGAGAGTTCTCTTTTTTTTGCGTTAAAATACTAATTTAGATAACAAAAGTTTACAAGGATCTCAGAATAGACGATGCAAGCAACTAATCTTAGTTGGTCTCAAACAGAACATAATATAGCTAAATCTGCCTTCGACAAAGCCTATAAAAGAGAAACCGACTTTATTCTCCAGGCAGTTCGGCAAGAAGCCAGCAAGATTACCGAACTTCAAGATCTATGGCAGATGAACGATTATTTAAGTGCTAGAAGACACGATCTTGAAGGCAAGTACGATTTTGATGAATCTAGTCTGGTCTTTACCTTTGCCAATCTGATTAAAGAAGAGTGGCTAAAAATTGAGGAATTAGAGGGTTTAGCGGCAGAGAAGTTAGCCAAAATCTCTATGCTGTCTAAGATGTAAAGGATCGATCTCAGCTGTGACCCGATCGCACAACTAATTCAAAAACTTTTCGAGCAATCTAAACACAGTTAATTTTAGAAAAGCTGTAATGAGTTCGGTTGATTACGAAGCTAATGTGCGCTCGCGAATTAAGACATTATTTTCATCTTCATCGAAACAATAATGCTGCATTCCAGACATACTTAGCAAAGCGCAGAAAGCGATCGCATTCTATAATTACTGCGATTGAAAATCCAGACTTTGACGATAAAACTTTGATACTTTTTCTAACTTTGAGATAGCTTATACTTTAAAGAAAAGTCCATGCTGGATAAAACAAGACTCGAACAACGTTTGATAACTCTCGAACAGGCGGTTTCGGAACTTCAACAAAAGGTTGAGACTAAGCCTACTTCTGAAAACTGGTTGGAAAAACTCACTGGCTCAATTTCTGATGAAGCCGCTTTTCTCGAATCCTTAGAATATGGGCGTGCTTTCCGTCAAGTCGATCGAAGTGACGAACAATCTTGAGGTATCTGTTCGACACCGACCACATTAGTTTGCTACAGCGTCGATCGGGGATAGAATTTACTCGTTTAACTATTCGGATAGGTCAATACTCCTCAGCAGATTTTGCTTTGTCTATTGTCAGTTTTCACGAGCAGGTGCTTGGTGCCCACAACTTCATTAACCGCGCTCGGACAAATATAGATACAATTCGCGGCTACACTCTACTATTAGAAATCCTTCAAGGATTTGCGTCAGCTCCTGTTTTGCCGTTTGATGCTGAAGCGAGCGCTATCTTTGATAAGTTTAGAGGGCAAAGAGTTCGAGTGTCTACGATGGATTTAAGAATTGCAGCGATCGCCATGTCTCGTAACTTAGTGTTGTTGACTCGTAACGTCAGCGATTTCAGCAAAGTTCCAGAATTAGTTACAGAAGATTGGACGACGTAAGCCTAACTATATTGTTAGACAAAAATTTTCTTAATATTTATTTTGTAAAACATAATATCAAGAATTATTCCAACTAATATTTTTTATTGGAACGAATTCTAAATGGACGTTTTATTCACATTTCTCAAAATTAACTACAATTGTGTTTCTTTCCACTATAATGTTTTCCTGATGGGAAATGGTGAAAGATTTGAATTTACAATAAGAACTACGAATCGATTTACTATAAAAACCGTTAATACTCATGCAAACACTGGATAATCCCAATCTCGCTAGCACTCCAGCAGCGTTTGACACTACAATTCATCGACGCAAAACTCGTCCTGTAAAGGTAGGAGACATTACCATTGGCGGTAACAATCCCGTAGTGGTTCAGTCGATGATCAATGAAGATACGTTAGATATTGATGCTTCTGTGGCTGCAATTCGCCGTCTGCATGAAATTGGCTGTGAAATCGTGCGGGTAACTGTGCCGAGTATGGCACACGCTAAAGCTCTAGCTACCATCAAACAAAAGCTGAAGCAAACCTACCAAAATGTTCCTCTAGTTGCCGACGTGCATCACAACGGCATGAAAATTGCTTTAGAAGTTGCCAAGCACGTTGATAAAGTACGGATTAATCCAGGATTATACGTCTTTGAAAAACCCAAGGGCGATCGCACCGAGTATAGCAAGACAGAATTTGAAGAAATTGGCGATAAAATCAAAGCAACCCTCGAACCGTTGGTTGTTTCCCTCCGCGATCAAAATAAGGCAATGCGAATCGGGGTCAATCATGGTTCTCTCGCCGAACGAATGCTGTTTACCTACGGCGACACCCCAGAAGGGATGGTGGAGTCGGCATTAGAGTTTATCCAAATTTGCCAATCTTTAGATTTTTATAATATAGTTATTTCTCTTAAAGCTTCTCGCGTTCCCGTAATGCTGGCAGCATATCGCCTGATGGTCAAACGGATGAATGAATTGGGTATGGATTATCCCCTACATTTGGGAGTTACTGAAGCGGGTGATGGGGAATACGGCAGAATTAAATCTACAGCAGGAATTGGCACGTTACTAGCCCAGGGAATTGGCGATACCATTCGCGTCTCTCTTACCGAATCTCCCGAAAAAGAAATTCCCGTTTGCTACAGTATTTTGCAAGCTTTAGGACTGCGGAAAACGATGGTAGAATACGTCGCTTGTCCTTCCTGCGGACGCACATTGTTTAATTTAGAAGACGTTTTGCACGAGGTGCGTGAAGCAACCAAACACCTCACAGGTTTGGATATTGCCGTTATGGGTTGCATCGTCAATGGTCCTGGGGAAATGGCGGATGCTGACTATGGCTACGTGGGCAAGCAACCAGGATATATCTCACTGTATCGCGGTCGAGAAGAAATAAAAAAAGTTCCTGAAGATCGGGGTGTAGAAGAATTGATTAACTTGATTAAAGCCGACGGACGCTGGAACGATCCTGAATAATTTGTAGGGCGATCGCACTTACTATTAAAAAGTGCGATCGCTAAAGTAACAAGAGGTAGATCGATAATCTACCTTCTAGATTTATAGGGTTTTTCAAGAATTTTAATCTAGTTGACTTTATTAACAAAATCGCTGACAACACTTACAAATTTTGAAGTAGATTCATAAGGAAGCTCGATAAACTGACGACCATGGGCACAACGATAGAACAGATTACCCAAACCGACTGGTGAGTTAAATAATAGATTCCATAACAATTTTTTTAATAGTTACACAAAATTTGCCAATATTTAGCTGCTTGTTTCATATTCATTGTCAATAGTTTGCGATCGCCCAAATCCAAGACATCATTAGGAATGCTGGGGGTAATATCCAAACATTTCATAATTTCGACCCCAATTGCCCTGGCTACTGGAGGCGGCACCGAATTACCTATCTGCCTGGCTCCATGCCATTTGGTAGCGTGAAACTGAAAACAATCCCAAAAACCATGAAGTCTTGCCATTTCTCTGACAGAAATACAGCGAGGACTACTATAGTGAATTGGACGAGGGCTGGTATGTGCGCCGCGTTTGGCATCCGTTCCCGCTCTCAGGGTATTGGCTACGCGATCGGGATGAAGTTTGAAAAAGCGGGAGATCGGCTCTATTTTACCTGCTGCCGTTGCCTGAAATCTATTACGTGAATTAGCAGAATGATTGGTTCTACGGCTACTAGTTAATAAATTTGGGTTCCAACGTCGTTTATAGGCAAAATACCAGGAATCATCGCTCAAACATCTTATTCTTTGCCCGTAACTGCTTAATTGTCCCCAAGTCGCCGTTTCTACACAGTCGCCATATAGTAAATCTTCAAAGCTTTCTAGTTCTGGCAGATCGTCGAGAGCTTCTTTGCAAGTAGGTGTGAGAGGTAAGTCAACTAGCCGATCGCAGCAGTTACTAGATAGTTTTGTCAATGGCTTGGGATATTGAGGCAGGGGCAATCCCTTTTTAGAACCAAGTAAAAATAATCTTTCTCGCTTTTGTGGCACTCCGTAATGAGCGGCATTGAGAACCTTCCATGGTTTACGAATAGAGTAGCCGTATGACTCGAAAGCGGCAATTAATTCTTCTAAAAAATATTTATGTCTGCCTAAAGTAAAACCTTTAACGTTTTCAAACACAAAATAAGCAGGCTGAAGTTCGATAACTATTCTGAAAAAATCTTTGACCAAATAATTTCTCGGATCGTCTAAAGCACGTTTGCCAATTAAAGAATAGCCCTGACAGGGCGCACCACCACAAACTAAATCTATTGGGCGATCGCCAATACCAGAACGGGTACGAAGCTCACCTCCCGTTAACTCAGTTATCGAACGAGGTATTACCGCACAGGCAGGAAAATTATATTTGTGAACGGCTGCATGAACTGGATCGATTTCTACAGCCAGTTTAATATCGAAGCCAGCCTGCTCGAAACCCAGGCTAAAACCACCTACACCTGCAAATAGATCGACGGCGATCGGTCTTTCTACCATATTTACGCTCGAAATTAATAGTCAATTGCTGTAGACGAGATGAATGAGAAAACTCAAATCAACTCGCTCTGTACCCGTTGCGATCGCTATTCTTCATCTAATTTTGATTCGATTGTAAAGCAATTATAGCCGCGATTGGTAATATTAGGGCATTATGAGCAACTTTTCAATGAGCAATTAGCAATTATCACTGTTTACTGTTTACTGTTTATTGATACAGAGGCTTCAAACGGAATTAAATAATTATCAATTATCAATTGTCCTATAAATATTTTTGCACTACTTCCCAGCCAGTAAGAGAAACCCAAACCAAGCCGATAAATAACACTAAATTGCTGCTAATGTGGAGCGATCGCGCCCAGCTAGCTCCTGCCTCAATCTGCATCGCACTCCAGGCAGATAGCAAGACTAAACCTACTACAAATATTCCCGCCCATAAATGATTAGAATGTCCCAGACTGCCATAGTAACCAACAGTACCAACCACTCCAATTGCTAGTAGTAACAGCACCAGAAAGACTATGACTACTCCCAGCCACCAGTGAACTGTACCCAGCCATAAAGGACGACCAATTTTTGAGGCTCGACTGTAAAACAACCAACTGCCAGAAAACAGTAGTAAGCTATAGGCTAAAATCGCACCACCCATAGACCAGGCGGCAATTTTCCACAGCCATAAAAACGAAGGTAAGTCCAAACTCAGTCCCCACAATTGCTGTTGACGAAGTTAGAAGCAACTCTGCATTATAAAAGTAGCAATTTTAACATCAAAATACATTCGAGCAGTATTTGCGCTAAACGCTATTTTCTGAAGCGACGCTCTATTTTATAACGAAGTTTCTCCAACTTTCTATCAGTATAAACAACGAGGTAACTCTCCACACTCACCCCACTAATAAACCTTTATTTTGACTCCGCCGCGATCGAGGGTAATTTCAATTACGCTTAAACGGTAGTCTGATAATGAAGTGTATCGTTTTCTACAGTTGATTCGTTTTTGAAGCTATGGTTGGAATTCTTGTTTTCAATAGCGGCAGTCGAGCTATTGTGAGATGATTCACGACGCTGCTCTTGTACTAAGAGCCTGGTGCATGGTATTGTATCAGAAAGAATTGCACTTGCCATCATTCCTGAGTGTATTTCTAACAAAGCAGAAGCCAGAGCCTCAAATACCAGCCTCTGACCTGGAAAAACTACTCGTTCAAAGTACCAATTTGGTATATTTGTAATGCGAGCCACCTGAATGCGGCTAGTTGAGTTGACGTAGCAGCAAAGAATATTGTCTTCTCCTTGAGGTAAGGAATCTAGTATTTGAGCCATAATTATTTAATCGTTTTATATTAGTTCTGTTATTACTTTTGATAAGCTAACACTTCTAGTTCGTAGTAGCTGTAAAAGGGAATACCAATATAAAATATACTTAACATTCTGTAGCCTATTATAACTTTTAATAGTTTTTTTAAAATTTAGTTTGCTTGATGATTTTCTAAAGAGTTTTAGTTTTCAAAGTATAGGGATCGAGCTTTCGATAGAGACTGCAACAATATTTTGGCTGTTGGTGTTGGTAATGGTAATAATACCAATTTAGATAATTTTAAAAGCCTCGAAGGCTTCAAGTAATTAATTTAACCAGTGTGTGGAAAAAATAAAAAAACCGTTGCAGTCAACAATTTGTTTGGTTTAACTGCGTATTGTTTTTTGTCATCTATCTTTAGATAGACAACACAGAGACATTGTTATGCAATCTTTGTATTACTTTCGTCTTCAATGGTTCATATAGCTGGCAATACACTGCATAAACAGCGACAAGAGCCTATAAAAACTTCGATAACCGATCGGGCAATCGGTCAATAATTGTTTACTTAGTTGATTGTGAATGATAATCTCGCTAAAGTTAAGTTATATAAACAAATTAAATTTTTATAAACTCAAACTTAATCTTAATTGCGAGTTCGCTCGCCAAAGTTATAAAAAGTACACCATAGCTTAAAGTAATGACACAACGAATTTTATATGTTCGACTGCCCTGCAATCCGATCTTTCCTATTGGTGTTGTCTATCTTGCAGACCACGTCCATAAACTCTTTCCGCAGATAGAACAAAAAATTTTCGATCTGGGAACGGTACCGCCTTTAGATTTCAATCGGGCATTAGATAGCTGTATCGATCGCTTTAAGCCTACTTTACTAGTATTTTCCTGGCGAGATATTCAAATTTACGCCCCAGTAGGTGGCAGAGGAGGAAATCCCCTGCAAAATGCCTTTGAACTTTACTATGCTAAAAATCCTTTAATCAAACTAAGAGGAGCTTTAGGTGGACTCAAAGTCGCTACTGCTTACTACGGAGAGCTATGGCGCAATATTGGTTTAGTTAAACGAGGACTGAAGCGAGCGCGAAAATATTGTCCCCAAGCCCGGATGGTAGTTGGTGGTGGCGCAGTTAGCGTATTTTACGAACAATTACAGCGGCAGCTACCCAAAGGAACGATTGTTTCGGTGGGCGAAGGCGAAACCTTATTAGAAAAATTATTGCAGGGAAAAAATCTTCAAGGCGAGCGTTGTTACATCGTCGGCGAACAGCCCAGAGAAGGATTAATTCATGAATGGCCTACTCCTTTAGAAAAAACTGCCTGTAACTACGATTACATAGCTAAAATTTGGTCGGAATTTAACTATTATCTTCAGGAAAACGACTTTTATATCGGCGTACAAACCAAAAGAGGCTGTCCCCATAACTGTTGCTACTGTGTTTATACCGTAGTTGAGGGCAAACAGGTCAGAATTAATCCTGCCGATGAAGTAGTCAGAGAAATGCGTCAGCTGTACGACAGAGGGATTCGTAATTTTTGGTTTACCGACGCGCAGTTTATTCCCGCCCGTAAATTTATACCAGATGCGATCGAACTATTGCAGAAAATTCTCGATTCTGGAATGAAAGATACTCATTGGGCAGCCTATATTCGTGCAGATAATCTTACCCCAGAACTCTGCGAATTGATGGTTAAAACAGGCATGAACTATTTTGAAATTGGTATTACTAGCGGTTCTCAAGAATTAGTTCGCAAAATGCGGATGGGCTACAATTTACGTACCGTTTTGCGAAACTGTCGGGATTTGAAAGCCGCGGGTTTTAACGATTTGGTTTCGGTTAACTATTCGTTTAACGTAATCGACGAAACTTATGAAACCATTCGTCAGACAGTAGCCTATCATCGCGAGTTAGAAACAATTTTCGGTGCCGATAAGGTAGAACCAGCTATTTTCTTTATCGGACTTCAGCCCCATACCCATTTAGAAGAATATGCTTTCGAGCATAAAGTACTCAAACCAGGCTATAACCCAATGAGTTTGATGCCCTGGACGGCAAAAAAACTGTTATGGAATCCCGAACCGCTTGGTTCTTTTTTTGGAGAAGTTTGTCTTCAGGCTTGGCAGCAAAATCCCAACGACTTTGGACGAGAAGTCATGCAAATTTTAGAAGCTAGATTGGGACATACCCCCTTAGAAGCAGCACTTTCTGCTCCTGTAAAATCTAATCAGCAAAAATTAACAACAACAGTTAGATAATTTATATATAACTTTGCAGCACATCAAAAACTCGCGCGATCGCGTACTATTTTTTTTACAAAATAACTAATTGCAAAATATGTTAAAAGGTTCGATATTACAAAGATTAAATGAAGCTCATCGCGGCGACGAAAAACCCCTGAATTTAGGAGTCTACTATAAAAACACTTTGGTAGCTTTATGTCATGCTTTAGAAGATTTTATTTTAGAGTCACAACAAAGCCCGCCACTGATGATTACTGCTTTTCAGCGCGGTAAGTGGTATTTAGAAGAAGCAGACCGCTACGGCGACATCGCTAAAAAAGCCGATCGCATTGTCATTATGGCTGCGTCCGAGTCTGGTTTTGAAACTCATGCTACCAGCCAACAAGACAATGTAGATCTAATTCATCTGCAACCCGACGATCCAGTAGGGCGCGAATGGCACCTGATAATTCTATCTCCTACTTATACGGCGATGGTTCTCTGTCAAGAACTATCGGAAGCCGATTATGGAAAACAAAAGCCTCAAGAAGATTTAGAACGTAAATTCTACGGTTTTTGGACATTCGAGCCAAAATTAGTTCGCGAAACGATTGATATAGCTATCGACCATATTGAAAATTATCGACCCGATCTGGCTGAAATGCTGGCAAAAAAAGCACGAGCCGTTAACTCCCAATTTAATGCTAGACGGAGAGACGATATCGATGCCGTAGTATCGTTAGTGGTTAAATACCTCCAGGCTTCCCAGGAAAACCTGCACCAACCAGAAACAGCAGCCGACCACGATATGTTTCAGGAGTTGGATAACAACATAGTCTCCAACGGCTTGCAGGCTTTTTTACGGATGGCACAGCTTTTAGATCGCACCGATGTCAACAACCCGATGGCGGCTTCGGAAGTGACGGCAATGGCAGAAGCGATGGCACAACTGCTCGATCTTCCTGCCTGGCAAGCCAAACGCCTGCATTTAGCTGGCTTGTTACATCGTGTTGGCTTACCTAAATTAACTAGAAACGATCGAAATTCTTCTGCCCAACAAGAAATTTTGCAACGGGAAGATTCCTTACCTAAAGCCTCAGTGTTACGAGTTATGCCCCAACTCGACGCAATTTCCAAAATTTTGCTCCATCAGCGCGAAGCTTGGGACGGTTCGGGGATTCCTGCGGGTTTGGCACACGATGATATTCCTTTAGAATCACGAATTATCGGTCTACTGGCGGATTTTCAGCAGAAAATGAGAGCTTACCAGCAATATGCCAAAGACAAAAACCACTACGCTCAAGCTTTAGAAGATTGTCAGACTTTAGCAGGTAGGAGATACGATCCCAAACTGGTAGAAGCTTTAAATTTATTAGTTATGGGGTTACAGCAGGGCATGAGCCTACAAACCTATCAACCCAAAATTTCTGGCGGTATGTGGCTGATAAATTCCGAAAAAATCGCCGATAGTTCGACCTTATCATCCTAAAACAAACCGAAGTATAGCTGAAAAATTTAAACTTTAATTATTTAAAAAATGACAACTATTATGACAACTGAAGTAGAAACAATTCGAGCGGGGGAAAGCAAACAATTTCCAGGAGTAGATTTAGAAGACGAAGATCTCTCTAGCTGCCAGTTAGAAAAAGTTAATTTTGCTGGAGCTAATTTAGTAGGTGTCAATTTATCACGCGCTAATCTTAAAGGAGCCAGACTAGACGGAGCTAATCTTTTAGGGGCGCGGCTCGAATTAGCAGATTTGAGAGCCAATTTTCTGGGCGCGAGTTTGATGCAAGCCGATTTGAGTAATGCTGACTTACGCGGTGGCAATCTTCGCGGTGCCAATCTTATGGGAGCAAAATTGTCTCGTGCTTCTCTGGCAGGAGCTTTCTTGAGCGGCAGTAATCTATCTGGAGTCAATTTTCAGGGTGTAGACTTGCGTGGTGCCGATCTCAAAGGTGCTAATCTCAACGGTGCTAATTTAAAAGGTGCCAATCTGTCTCAAGCTGATTTACAGGGAGCTAATCTTAGTGAAGCCAACTTAGAAGAAGCTGATTTGCGAGGAACCAACCTGGCAGGAGCTAATTTAACTGGTGCCAATTTACTGTGCGCCGAAACCGATGGTAGTAATTTAGACGGCGTTAATTTGGAGCGAACCTGTATTATCGGTACGGCAATCTCCAAAGCTAAAAAAAGCTAGATTAGCTTGGTATTACAGCAGTTAATCGAACATTAGACATTGACGAGCGACCCTGCTTCAGGGGAGCCATCGCATACGGCGGCGTATTTCCTCAGCAAACGTCCGTCTGAAGCTTTCGAGGTTTCCTCAAAAAACGCGGACTTAGGAACGCGCAAGTTGAGCATTGATAAATGCTAAATGTTAATTGCTCAATGAAATGACGGGACTGGTCGGATTTGAACCGACGACCTAGCGCTTCAGATTGGTGTGAGTTTCCCCACTCTCTGGACTATCTCTTCACCCTGGACACGATCTATAAAATGCGATAAATGTCTTTAGGTGGCGATCGTTATGTTGTAGGTATGAGCGAATTTTTTTTAACTATTAATTTTGTCAAATTTTTCTTGTTTGATACCTACAACTAGTCTCTGCACCTTCTCTACCAAGAAATATAGAGCTTGGCTCAAGATTACCTTGTTCGACAGCGCGAATTTAGGCTTCCTTGAGTTAGATCGCATTCATCAATGAAGTTTCCTTCATCATGCCCGATTGTTCAGGAGGCGCTTGCTCTATCCTGCTGAGCCACAGCCCCAAGAAGAGTCACATTTACAGATTTTAAACCAGATTTTACCTGGGGAGCCAGAATTTGTCGCTGGAAATTATTTTTAGATAAAAAACTTTACTTAATTAACAAATATTGCAACCCCTATTGGTAATTGATATTTGTACGGCGTTAAGAAATATAATAATCCTCAATTTGACATTATAAATTTAGTGGAGAAATTGATTTGACTTATTTAACTTTATTAGCAGCAACTTCAACCCCAAATACGGTTTCCTGGAGTCCCAAAGTTGCAATAGTGATGGTACTGTGTAATGTTTTAGCGATCGCTTTAGGCAAATTTGCTTTGAACAACTATAGTGCCTACAGCGCAGAACCAGGTTTACCTTCTCCCCAATTTTTTGGCGGTATGGGCTTACCAGCATTACTAGGTACTACTAGCCTGGGTCACATGATCGGTGCTGGAGTTATTTTGGGACTTGCTAATATTGGTGCGCTTTAAATTAATTTTTTTTAGCCTAGAGAATAGAGAAAGCTCCGTCATGAAAAGATGGAGCTTTTTTGTAACTTTGTATTAATTTTCTTGGTTGAAACTCTCCTGCGATCGCCAGCTAGTTTCAGACAATCGAAGTTTCCCCCGATAAAATGGTTGGAGTAAGACTGTCCTCAAGTAGAGTCAACTTTTGTAATGACTGCCAAACACATGAATTTAGCTGATGCGATCGCCACAACCAAATCTCAGTTAGATCGGGTTGAAGCCAGGGAAAAAGCCAATCAACAAGAACAAGCCAGCATCAACCAGCGCGTCCAACAACTAGAACGGGAAATACAAGAAAAACATTTACGTCAGAGTCAGCTAGATGAAGAAGCAATTCAGTTATACAGTCAGGCAGAAACTTTAAGACTAAAACTCGGCAAGTTAGAGCGTATTGTCCAGTTATCTCAAGAATTTCAAGATTTACAGTCGGAGTGTAGCCAAGATCGAGGTTTGCTAGATGCCTTGTATACTTCGGTATTGAAGTTTCAGCCAGAATCAGTTGCAGAAAGAGACAACAACTGGCAGACTTCAGATAGTACCAATTTCAGCAACGAAGGCAAAGAAAATTTTCCCTTAACGATCGATCGCATCAAACAAAATCTACCCAATGCCGAAAAACTGTACCAACAGTTAGTTGCCAAACACGTGGAAACTTTTCAAAGCTATCAAAATTTTTGGGTCGATGGTTTGGATTTAATTTGGTGTTCTCTAGCATTTATTGCTTTTGGGCGGTCGTCCTATCGGCAGATGGGCTTAAAATTTCATCCCGACCGTCAAGGTTCCGAACGCTCGATGCAGTTAATTAATACCGCCTGGGAAATTTCTCAACAGTATTTTGAAGATATGGGAACTAATAGTACCGCTTCGCTTAAGTAGCGAGTAGCAAGTAGCAAGTAGCAGTTATGTCTCTAGTTAAATTATTGATTTACCAGCAAAGTAGCAAAGAGTTAATTGCTATCTACTATCTATTACTTGTTATTTAAATAAGTTGGTCGCTCGTTTTTTGCTGGTAGGCTTATTAAAGCCCTCGTCTACAAATATTTCAACTTTATAAAATTAGGGTAAGTAGAGATGCAGGATTATCTGTTTGAAGTTCTTCCAAACAAATAACCTAAAAACACGTTAAAAATAAACAATAGAGCAAAATCAACGCATTCTGCCAAGGCTTCCTCGGCAGGCTGCGTTGATATCATAAAGGATAAATAATAAAGCTTATGCTTGGCGAGATACGAGCTTTACCAGCCGAAGTAGTCGATCTGATTGCTGCTGGAGAAGTAATTGATTCTCTCGCAGCAGTCGTGCGCGAGTTGGTGGAAAATTCCTTAGATGCAGAGGCAAATCGTATTAGCGTATCTATAGTTCCCGAATCCTGGCAGGTAAGGGTCACAGATAACGGAAAAGGTATGTCTCTTAAAGACCTCAAAGCTTGCGTCAAACCACACAGTACCAGCAAAATCCGTAGCCGTGAAGATCTCTGGCACATAACTAGCCTGGGTTTTCGCGGTGAGGCACTCCATAGCATCGCTCAAGTAGCACAGTTAGAAATTTGTAGCCGTAGTTCGGCAGCAGATAGCGTAGGCTGGAAAGCTAGCTATAAGCAAGGAAAGTTAGTGACAGAAGAAGCTGTAGCGATCGCGCCTGGTACGACTGTAACCGCGATCGATTTATTTGAGAAAATCCCCGTACGTCGTCGGGGTTTGCCGCCATTTCCCCAGCAGTTAAAAACGATTCAAAAAATAATTTATCAAATTGCCCTGTGTCATCCTCAAGTTACCTGGCAAATTAAACTGCAAGAAAAATTGTGGTTTAGTCTCAGTCCTGGAAAGAATGCCAGAGATATTTTGCCCCAAATTTTAAAAAGAATCAAACACGACGATTTACACTATCTCAAGTTAGAAATTCCCACGCCTTCAAATGAAAGTGAAATGCGGGAAGATACGGAAACTGAGAGATTGGGCGAATGGCTGACGGAAACTAACGACAACTCTCAGTCTCCCTTAGAATTGATAATTGGTTTGCCCGATCGCTGTCATCGTCATCGAGCCGACTGGGTTAAAGTAGCAGTAAATCGTCGCTTCGTGCGCTCGCCAGAATTAGAACAGACAATGTTAAACGGTATGGCAAAAACCCTGCCGCGCGATCGCTTTCCCGTCTGTTTGTTGCATTTACAAACCTGTCCCAGCCAGATTGACTGGAATCGTCATCCAGCCAAAACTGAAATCTATCTGCATTCTCTGACTTACTGGCAAACAGAAGTAGCGCGGGCGATCGAGCGGGCATTAAAGTTCGATAGCGATAATCTTCCCCAGGTAGTGAGCGATCGCCGCATCGGTAAAATACTTCAGGTAGCCGAAGCTAGAGGTAAATACCATCTCAATAATGAGCTAAATCCGCCTTTGATTGGGATAAAAAAACCTAAAATTAGCTCTCTTACTCTAAAAGTGGTCGCTCAGGTCAATAAAACCTATATTGTTGCCGAACACGCTACTGGAATGTGGCTAATCGAACAGCATATCGCTCACGAAAGAGTATTGTACGAACAGCTACAGGACGACTGGCAGTTAGTTCCCATAGAAACTCCTCTGGTTTTAAATAACTTGATTCCCAGACAAATCGAGCAGCTAGAGAAATTGGGTATGGCGATCGAACCTTTTGGCGAGAATTTATGGGCGGTCAGAAACATACCGCAAATGCTGGCGCGTAGAGAAGATTGTAGCGATGCTCTACTGGAGTTAAGCTGGGGTGGCGACTTACGAACCGCTCAAGTTGCTACTGCCTGCCGTAGTGCCATCCGCAACGGTACGCCTTTAACGATGGAGGAGATGCAAAATCTAGTTAATTGCTGGCAAGCGACCCGCAATCCCCGCACCTGCCCTCACGGTAGACCAATTTATCTCTCTCTAGAAGAAACCGAACTATCTAGGTTTTTCCGCCGTCATTGGGTAATTGGCAAGAGTCACGGTATTTAATAGTCAAAAGCTAAAAGCGGCGAGAACCACAGAGCCTAACGGCTCAAAGTCGCTACGCGACGCTTGCGCGGGCGACACAAGGGCTTGAAGTAAACCGACATTCCGCAGAAATAAAAAAATAACTGAATAATTATCGGAAGAATCAAGTCTGGATATCAAATCAAGTTAAATTAAAGAAAAAGTTGATGGTATGTTAAAAATCATGACACCATCAACAGCAGAAGTAAAAGTTAAAGACCTAAATCACTGTGGAATAATCGCAGGAATAATTGATGAAATTGGGCTAGTAGAGGAAATAGACAAAATTATCGCTTCTCATGGCAACCAAAAAGTAACAACAGGGCAAGCAGTGAAAGCCATGATTATCAATGGCTTGGGCATGATTAGCTCTCCATTATATCTGTTCCCAAAATTCTTTGAGGGTAAAGCTACAGAACATTTACTGGGGGAAGGAATATTACCAGAACATCTTAATGACGATTGCCTTGGTAGAGCCTTGGATAAATTGTACCAAGAGGGAGTAACCAAAGTATTTGTAACAGTAGCATTGACCGCAGCCCAGAAGATGGGAGTCAAGCTCAACAGTTTACATCTTGATTCGAGTTCATTTCATGTCGATGGAGAATATCTTGAAACAGAAGAAATAGACCCAGAGCCAGGAAGAATTAGAATCAAATACGGCTATTCGAGAGATCATCGACCAGACTTAAAGCAATTTATTATCGATCTGATGTGCAGTGGAGATGGAGATGTACCTTTGTACCTCAGAGTTGCAGATGGCAATGAAGCAGACAAAAGTGTTTTCCCAAAGCTAATTCAACAATTCAAACGGGAATGGAATCTAGATACATTATTCGTAGCCGATGCGGCTCTTTATAGCGCGGATAACCTTCAGCAAATCCAGTCTTTACAATGGCTTTCACGAGTACCTGCAACAGTTAAAGAAACTACTACTTTACTGACATTGCCCGATGAATTGTTTGACCATAGCACTATAGATGGATACCTGATTGCTGAATGTGGTAGCTATTACGGGAGTGTAAAACAACGTTGGTTAATCGTTGAAAGCAAGAAACGAAAACAATCAGACCTTCATCAATTGTCCAAGCGTCTAACAACAAAGAAAAATCAAGCTCAAACTCAATTAAAGCAATTATGCCGACAAAAATTTGCCTGTCAGCCTGATGCGGAAAAGGCAGTACAAAATCTGAGAAAAAAACTAAGATTTTATCAACTTGATGATGTGAAACTAATTCCACATTTTAGTCACGGCAAATCTGGTAGACCCCCTCAAAATCAACTCCCAACTCAGGTTCATTACCAAATTGATGCTAGTTTGATTCCTAATCTAAATGCTATTGCTCTAGAAGAACGAAAAGCAGGAAGATTTATTCTGGCAACTAATGTCTTGGACAAACATCAGTTGAGCAATGACCAATTGTTGATTGAGTATAAAGCACAACAATCTACTGAGCGAGGTTTTCGATTTCTCAAAGAGCCTTTGTTCTTTACCAGTAGTGTTTTTCTTAAATCCCCAAAACGGATTGCTGCTTTGGCAATAGTTATGGGCTTATCTCTTTTAGTTTATAGTCTGGGTCAACGTGCTTTACGACTAGCTTTGGCAACCGCAGGGCAAACTATTCCTAATCAGTTGGGCAAACCGACTACTTCCCCTACTCTACGTTGGGTTTTTCAATGCTTTATGTCGGTTCATCTTGTTTCCTTCGGTGGAGTCAAACAAATTAGTAATCTTACTAGTGAACGAAGTCACATTCTTCAGTTTTTTAATTCCTATTGTCGTCAATATTATCTGCTCTCTTAAACTTTTCTGCGGAATGTCGGGTAAATTCAAGCCACGCGCCCTTGCGAATGCGCTGTTCGGCGAAAGACGCAAGGGAACGCTCGCCAAGAAGTCAAAAGTTAAAACTAAAATGCTTAATATCGAACAGTAATCTTTAAATTTTAGTCATATCTCAGCAACTATTAGTTTAAGGAGATGTCATGGAATCAAGTTGACGAACATCTTCGTCACTGAGTTGCCAGGTAGCTGCTTCAGCATTATCCTTAGCTTGTTTGGGGTTTTTAGCACCAGGAATGGGAATAACATCGCCTTGAGCGATTAGCCAATTGAGAGCTACTTGAGCGGGTGTTTTATCGTATTTTTCTCCGAGTTGACGCAATAAAGTTAATACTGGTTCGATTTTTTTTAAGCCCGATGAGGAAAAGCGGCGATCTAGTTTTCTCGCTCCCTGTATTGGCTGAGAATTATCTGGAGTGTATTTTCCTGTAAGCAATCCTTGAGCTAGAGGACTATAAGCTAAAATAGTAATTCCCAATTGACGCGCCGCATCGAGAATACCTTTTGATTCGATTTGCCGTGTAATCAACGAGTAACGAACTTGATTGACGGCGAGAGGCACTTCGTATTTTGCTAATAGAGAGTGCGCTTGCTGCATCTGTTCTGCCGAATAGTTGCTAACTCCCACACTAAGAATGCGT
This sequence comes from Myxosarcina sp. GI1, assembly GCF_000756305.1. Lineage (NCBI taxonomy): Bacteria > Bacillati > Cyanobacteriota > Cyanophyceae > Pleurocapsales > Pleurocapsaceae > Myxosarcina > Myxosarcina sp. GI1. Next base: position 315,304 of record NZ_JRFE01000026.1, on the reverse strand, counting down.
CCGCGTTTGACTTCTGAAGCTAAAGCTTCCATCAGTGTAGACTGACTCATAAAAAAGCTAAAGGGCGTATGTACTTGATAGAGTGCAATTTGCTCTACTTGTAAGCGTTCTAAACTGGCAGTCAAAGCATCGGATACCGCTTGTTTGTTAAATCTCCAGGGTAGAGGAAAATATTTAGTCGCTATTTGGACGGGAGCATCGGTTTGTTTTAAAAATCTACCGATTAATTTTTCGGACTCTCCTAACCCATAAACCTCGGCAGTATCAAAAAACGTCGCACCATTCTCTACAGCAGCCTGAAAAGCTTTCTCGACATCTGCTGCATCGTAATCGCTGCCATAATCCCAGAACAGGCGATCGCCCCATGACCAAGTACCAATACCGATAGCGGGTAGAGAAATATTACCGACAGAAACTTGAGGTGTTGTCATTTATGATTGATTAAACTTGTAGTTATGTTTGGATCGTAGAAAATATTAAGATAAATAGCCAAGCGATCGCTCTCCTTTTCCTTTAATGAATTAGCTGTAAGTAATATGAATGAAAAAGAACAACTTTCAAATTCGTTCTTTAGATACAACTAGATTTCCTCCCAAACCAGCAGGACAATTAACCATAGAAAAAATGAATGAAATTGAGGCTGCTGTTCGATACTGTTTGGGGCTTTAAAAAAATTGTAAATTATAAGGAAGCGATCGCCATACCTTTAGTGAGATCGCTTTACTCATTCTTTTGTTACTAATAACCGCGATCGCTCTAACTCGAACATCTTAAATGCGCTCGCACTACATTAATGCTTGTAAATTAAAATAAAAGATATTTTAATGCCAAATTAATAAAATGTCTCAGCTATCTCTAATTACAGAACACATTGAAATAACTCCTGGCGTATGTGGAGGAAAACCTCGTATTGCAAAACACAGAATTAAAGTACAAGATATTGCGATTTGGCACGAAAGGATGGGAATGTCTCCAGACGAAATTGTATCCAACTATCCTAGTATTTCTCTGTCAGATGTATATGCTGCCTTAGCTTATTATCACGACCATTTAGAAGAAATTAGACAGCAAATAAAAGAAGATGAACATTATGCCAAAGAGTTGCAAGCTAAAACTCCTTCTTTGGTAAAACAGAAGCTTAAAAATTTAGATGGTAGAAAAGATTAAATTTCACCTAGATGAAAATGTTAGAAATGCTATCGCCGAAGGATTACACAGAAGGGGAGTTGATGTAACTACAACTCCCGAACAATCTTTAATTGTTATCTCTGACGAAGCACAATTAAAATTTGCTCTATCTCAAAATAGAGTTGTTTTTACTCAAGATACAGATTTCTTGAAAATGAACCAAGCTGGCGTTACTCATTGTGGTATTTTCTATTGTTCACAAAGTAATAAGTCTATTGGAGAAATTATTAGAGGTCTTATTTTAATTTGGGAATTATTAGAGCCATCCGATATGTTTGGTAAAGTCGAATTTATTTGAAGAACGGTCTTGCGATTTTTTGAGGGGATCGCGTTATTTCACTAATCGCTTTACTCATTCTTTTGTTACTAATAACCGCAATCGCTCTAGCCAAACATCCTAAAAGCGATCGCATATTATGCAAATTTTTAGTTTTAAGATGATTACATTTGGAAAGATAGAAATCGATCGACTTTAGTTGTTGCGTTTTTCTCTATCAGATGATCGTGCTATAAGAAAAAAAATTGAAGCTATTCTCTTAGTAGAAGTCAAACAAAGTAATGTAGAAAGATTGCTAAAATTAACAGAACGCGATCGCCAAGCAGGAGATAAAGTAGAAATTAATTCTTGGGCATTACGTGACAATCGCTTAGAGTTAAGCATGGATAGACGCAGACAAATTCTTAGTTCTGCTTTTGCTGAAATTAAATTAGAGTAAAAACAGTTTTATAATAAATTGGGTCACAATTTGTTTGTCGAAATAATCAATCGACAATATTTTAAATTACTCTATCGAACAAATAAAAACGACAGTAGCTATAAACATAATAAAAGTCGATCGCGATAACAATTCCTTTAGTAATAGGCGATTTTAACAAACTAATAACTATAGGATTTACTGCCAACACTAAAGCCATTTCAATAAAGGCTACATACTTGGAGTAGTGGTTGGCATCCCAATAAGAAAGGGGACTGATAAAACGATAGTTGCTAAAGGGGAAAAAGTGTCGATGTGCGTCATGGTTGTGAACTGGTAAATCTAATAAATCGTGGCATACCATGCTGATGCACAAAATCATTCCAGGCTTCCAGTCGAGATAATAAAAAATAATCGCACCTATTATCGCGATGGGAATTGAATGAAATAACGCCACTATATTTTGCCAGAAAGGTTCGTAATAAGCTTCCGTCCAAATTTTACTAGCTGGCAGTTTGTAAATGTATTTGGCAACAAAATAAAAAATAAATATTGGTACATCGGGTAAAATGGCACCGATAATAGTGTTAATGTTGTTTACCCTTGGCTTGCTCATTTATGCTTTGGTAGCTGGAGACTGGCAAGAATTCTGGCAGCTTTTTATCTGCGATCGCTTTATTAACGGCATGAGTTTAGCTTTCTGTTTATTTTGTTTTTTATTTCCCGCTATATTGGGTGACGATATGGCTCGTCGCGGTTATTTGAGAAATTCTCAACTGTTTTGGCTGTTCGCATTGGTGCCACTGTTGGGTTCTCTTTTATATCTTTGCTGGCGACCACCCTTACGGGCAACTTCTTAACGAAGTTTGAGAAAAGAATGGAGCGAACAAACTGCTAACTCGATCGCGCTTCCTCTAAGTAATATTGGTATCGCTGGCGCAGCCGATCTACACTCAAATTTTTAGTCCAATATTCTACCAAAGCGTGACCGAATGCCCAGGCATTGCGATCGGGTGCGGCTTCGTTTTCTAATAGTAATGACCACAAAGAGAGTAAATCGAAGTTACGCAGATTGGGTTCATTACTCAATAAGCCAAATAAATCGTATGCCATTTGGAGTTTACCGATAACTAACGGTAACTGTTCCACAGGAATTTGTTCTGCTAGAGCATAAGCTAAGGCTGGATTTCCTGTAGTCATGGTGGAGATAAATTGCAGTATGGGACTTTTGAGTAAAGCAGTCAATCCCTGAGTGGTAGACATTTGACGGGTGTAGCGGTCGATTATTCTGGCTGCTTCTTTACTGCGAGTTTCGCGATCGCGCATGAATCGAGCTAGACGCAGTTGTTTGGCAGGGTCGATCGCCTTTAAGATTTCTGTCGATAAGGCTTCTACGTTCCAAGGGTTACGGTCACTACCTTTGTCTGCGGTAACGAGGGGTAAAATTGGCTGGCAGATGTCTCCGAGTAATTCGGCGCGGTATTGAGTAGCTTCGCGAATCGATTTTTCTTTGGGGCGATCGCCCTGTTGCCAACTATAAGGCGGATTCCACTCACGGATGGGACGCAGGCGATCGACTTGGGTAACAATAGCGATCGCTGGTAAATCTGCTACTGTCTCTTTAAGTTCGGCGATAAAATCTACATCCATCTGGAGGGCGGGATCGAGAGCGGGGGTAACGAGTAATAACAAGTCGGCAGTGGAGGCATATTCGAGTACTTCTTGTTTTAATTCCGCACCGTTTACTTGTTCGTAACCAGGGGTATCCCACAGGTTTAAAGTTTCTTTAGAGTCACTCATCCAACGATAATTTTGAATGCGATCGGTACTGGGTAAAACATCTACCTCTGCTTTTTCGGCTCGAAATAAAGTATTAATGACGCTGCTTTTGCCCGCTCCCGTTCTTCCTACTAACAAAATACTGACTGGTTTTCGCTCGACTGCTTCAACGGGTTCGGCAGTTTCAATAATTTCTTTGAGGGTTTTAGTTTTGGCTTTAGGTAAGGTGGGTTCGGAAACAACTTCGGGAAGGGTTATAGTTTCTTTACCATAAAGTGCGATCGCCTGTTGACAGAGATTTTTTAAAGCCGTTTCTCTAATTAGCTGACCTAAATTTGCCACTAACTGTTGGTTAGCTTGAACATTAGAATATTTACTGGCTCGTTTGGCAACAGCAGCAACAGGGTTTAACAGCCACTGCGACCAATTAAAAACTTTACCTAGTTTGCGTGCCGATGGTTCTAACTTGCGGTATACCTCATAGGCTTCGTAGGCTTGTCCGATGGAAACTCGTTCTAAAACTGGGGTTAATTTTTGCATCAGGCGATCGGTATCGTCTACCGTACCGCGAATCAGTCCGTATGCTTGAGGAATATAAATATTTAATAGGGGTCGTTTGACTTCGGGATGATAGGCTTGCGACACCTTAGTTACCAATTCCTGGCATCGCTGCCAAAAAAGCTGCCAGTCTTCCCAGATAGGAGGATCGTCTTTAGTAGCTGCTATTACCTGTTGTAAAGCTGTGCGAACTTGGTTAGCAGCCTCGGTATTGCTTCCAGCTTTTAAAGAATTTTCTGTATCTGTAGTTAGTTCTCGTTCGGCTTCCTCGATTGTCGCTTCGAGTTCGGCAAGTGGGGGTTTTGTCCATTTTGCTAATAGCCATCGCCAAACCGCAAAGATTAAAATTACTATGCCCCAAATCCAGTTAATTCCCCAACGATGAATTTGCCAGCCTGCTGCGACTAACAAAAAAATGACAATTGTGGCGATCGGTAATGCTAATATGGCTAACTGCCAAGGTTTGAGGCGAATCATGGCTTTATTCCTCTAATATTAAACCCCCGATCCAAGTTTAGCGTTTCATCATTGACGCAGCGAAGAATAAGCGCAGTTAAGTTTTTTTTAAATTCTAAAAAAGTTAATCTCTAGTTAACCTTAATAAAATTAAAGAAAGATATAATATCTCAGGTTTTGTATTAATAATCCATAATTTACACACTCGATCGAATTAAATTTCGTAAAAACTATAATTGCAGTTCATTAAATGAATCCTAATTTATGGTAAATTAACGCGAAATTATAGCAGTGGACAAAAGAATTAGGATACCCCTGTATCAACGAACAATTCTTCAATTAATAATGAACAATTGACTTTTGCTATTGCAGTCGATCGAGCCAGCGATTTAGCAATGAGGGGTTGATTTTTCAGCCAAGAAAATAATGAACTGGATAGAATTTTTGATTCGCTCGGTCGTTGCTTTTATCCTGGGAATGGGAATAGGTATTGAAAGACAATGGCTTAAAACCAGGTCTGTCCTAAAAACCAATGTGTTAGTAACTTTGGGTGCAGCTATGTTTGTCATGCTGTCGGTAATGACTCCTGGAGATGCTAGTCCTACTCGTATTGCCGCGCAGGTGGTTTCTGGGATCGGTTTTCTTGGTGGAGGAGTGATTTTACGCGAAGGTGCTAGCGTACGCGGAATCAACACCGCAGCTACGCTTTGGTGTGCGGCGGCTATTGGCTCTTTAGTTGGTGCTGGTTTTTTGGTTCAAGCTTACTTTGGTACTCTGGCAGTTGTTGGGGCAAATTTAATGTTACGACCTATGGTACAGGTGTTTCAAAAAAAAATCGATCGCCAACTAGATCTTTCCCATACTAACAATGGGACAATTGAAACTAAAAGCGATTCTAATTCTAAACAATTTCTGGAAACGGATAACGAAAGATACGGTTTTGATGAAAAGCCAGCATTAATGATGTTGCAATCGCGCCATAGCTATCGATGTCGTTTTACTTGTCATCCTCAAGATGAAAGCAAAGTATTGTCTAAGTTGTGGGAGTTTTTGCTAGAGTCAGAAGCGATCGATTTGAACTCTATTAAAAGTCATCAACTTCAAAGCCAACCGCAACGCGTAGAGATATTAGTAAATTTTCAGATACTAGAAATCAAAGAAAACTTCAATTTAATTGGTTCGCTGGCTAATATTTTGCAAGCAATAGTAACTCATGATTCTCTCGATTGGGAATTTTCTAAAGAAAAGGCAGAATATACTTCTAAGTATTAATAAGTATTAATTACCGAACTAAAGTCAGTATTCGGTAACAATTTTTACGTAAAACTACGGTTGAATCTAAAACTTGATTTTGAGATCCTAATATCGGTATTATTAAAGCACTAAATAAACTATTTACATTGAATATATCTAAATAAACAATGCTTTATGGATAGTCGAGGGTCTAAGCTGGAATAACGGTAAGTTTTTATTAGCTTAGTATTTTTACTCTCTTTCTTATTTAGTGCTGTTGTCGGTCATTCAATATTTTTACAGAAGTTGCTCGCGCTCTAGAAGTTTATTTGTAGCTCGATAGTACGAAGCGCAAACACACCAGGTTAAAGTAAGGTTTTGGTTGAATATCCCTCGATATTTAGCTCGCTCTTACTCGGCAAGAATCTTTTCTAAAGTGAATAAATATGTTGCACAAGTTAAAGGTCGATCGCAAGAATATTGTTTTGTTCGTTTACGTAGTAATACTATGTTTGTTGGGACCTTTGATAATAGTAATCAATCAGAATAGTAACAAGTTAACAGAGCAATTTAAGCAACAGAACGATAAGCCCAAACAATCTCTAGCTACCAGAATGAGTAGTGGCGATCGCCTTTTAATTACAGCAGACATTAATCCTGTCAAGCAATCTGCAGTTCAAGCTTATGCCTCCCAAGACTATCAAACGGCAGTAGAACAGTTTCAGGCTTCCCTAAAAATTAATTCTAACGATCCCGAAGCCTTAATTTATTGGAATAATTCCCTTGCCAAACTCCAAGGTGAAACAGTCAAACTTGCTACCAGCGTGCCAATTGGTGGCAATTTGGATGTAGCCAAAGAAATACTGCGGGGTGTAGCTCAAGCTCAAACCCAAATCAATCGTAATGGCGGCATCAATGGCAAATTAGTAGAAGTAACAATAGCCAATGATGACAATGTTCCAGAAATTGCCAAACAAATCGCTACAGAACTGGTTAAAGATGAAAGCATTTTGGCAGTAATCGGACATAATGACAGCAATGCTTCTGTTGCTGCCGCACCCATCTATCAAGCAGGAGAGTTGGTAATGATTACGCCGACTAGCTCGGCAGAAAATTTACCAAACCTTGGTAGTTATATTTTCCGCGCCACTCCCAATACGAGAGCCTTAGCAGAGCCGCTGGCTGAATATGCGAGCGATATCGCTCGCAAAAAAGATATTGCCGTTTGTGCCGATTCTCAATCGGAAGTAAGCCAATCGTTTCAAAAAGAGTTTACCTGGGCAATTTACAGTCGTGGTGGTAGTATAAATCCCATCGAATGCGATTTTTCGGCAGCAAATTTCAATCCCAGTCAAATTCCCTCTGAGGCAATTAGTGCTGGTGCCGATGCTTTGCTGCTCGCGCCATCGGTTCGCAGCGTCAATCGAGCAATTGAAGTGGCTAGAGCCAACCAGGAAAGACTGACTTTGCTCGGCAATCACTCTCTCAACACCTATCAAACCCTGCAAGAGGGACAAAAAGAAGTAAATAGTATGGTGTTGTCTGTAGCCTGGGATGCTAAATCGAATACCAATAACGCTTTTGCTCTAGATGCCCAAAAACTTTGGGGAGGAGCGGTAAACTGGCGTACGGCAATGGCTTATGACGCGACACAAATAGCAGTTGCAGCGATAAAGCCAGGTAACACTCGCCAACAGGTACAAATGGTATTGAGCGATCCGCAGTTTGTAACTGAGGGAGCGACAGAATTAATTCAATTTCTACCTTCTGGCGATCGCAACATGAAAGGCACGTTAGTTAAAGTCGAGCCAGGAACGCGATCGGGTACTGGCTATGATTTTGTCTTGCTCCAACCACCCACGCAAGCTTTAAAATAAACCTAGAACGCGCCACCAGATACCGCCAATAACTAGCCAAACTGGTAAATAAATTAGACTCAGAATTAAACCGACTCTGCACCAGGTAGCAGCTTTGATATAACCAGCACCATAATAAATTGGTGCTTCGGCAGTGGCATAATGAGTCAAACAACCAGATAAATTCATCGAACAAGCTAAAATCAAAGCGGCATAAAAAGGTGGAGTACCAAAAGAAAGGGCGATCGGTAATAAAGCAGGATACATCGCACTGGTAAAAGCTGCCTTGCTGGCAAAAAAATAGTTACTGTAAAAACTAACTAAACTCAATAATACAAAAGCTAGTTGTCCTGGTAAATTATCGATCGCATTAGCTAAAGATTGTGTTGCCCAAACAATCAAATTCAGTCGATAGAGATTGGTTGCCAACATCAGCAAAATTGAAAACCAAATAAAAATATCCCAAGCTTGGCGTTCGGAAACCACATCATCCCAGGTTAAAACTCCAGCTAGCAATAATAACATCACTCCTAAAATAGCAGTAGTCGCACTTTCAATTGCCAGCCATTTACTCCCGAAAGTCCACAGCGATAGTAAAAAAACTAAAATAGCCATCATCGACCATTCGCTTAGTTTTACTCTACCCATTTCGGTTAACTTAGTTCTTGCCAAGCTTGCGGCTTCAGGAGTTTGCTTAATCTCAGGGGGAGAGCAAAAATACACAACTAACGGCATAATCGCCAGACTGATTCCTCCAGGAACGCTAGCTGCCACTGCCCAAGTCATCCAGTCAAGTTTAATTCCCATCTCACCAGCAAATTCAGCCATAAAGGGATTGGCTACCATTGCCGTAAGAAACATTGCTGTAGTAATTTGAGTACCTTGATAGCCAGTCTGCATCAAAAACGTGCCGATACGATTAGCCGTACCCCGACTGGGTTCGCTTTCATAGACACTAGCTAAAGATCTGACTACGGGAAAAATTACGCCACCAGCCCTGGCATTACCGCTAGGAATAGCAGGAGCGAGAACTAAATCCGTAGCTAACAAACCATAACTCAACAGCAGCGTATTTTTACCTATAGCGATTGTAAACCAATAGGCAATACGAGTCGCCAGACCTGTTTTAATAATCCCTCTGGCAATCAGAAACGAACTTAGCGTCAGCCAGGAAGTAGTGCTACTAAAACCACTTAATGCACTTTCAAGTTCCAGGGTATTGGTAGTTACGCAGGTGACTAAAGCAATAAGGGCTACTACGCCAATTGGTAGGGGTTTGATAATAAAACCGCTGACAGTTGCTAAAAAAATTGCCAGTAAATGCCAGGCTCGGACATCGACATTATTAGGAACGGGAGCAAACCAAATAATAGCTCCCAGTAAAATTGGTAGTAAAGTGGCAATTAGCTGTCGATCGCGGAAACGGTAATTCGATTGAAGTTTGGCTTTTGAAACCTGACTAGACTTCTCTTTGCCATCTAGCATCAAGCTACGTTCTGCTCTAAAGCAGACACATTGATCTGAATCAGACGAGCGAGTAAAGCCGAAATTTTACTTTTATCTAAAGCTGGACTCTGACAAGCTTCATCGGTAAGCACACAATAACCAAAGGCAGGATCGAAAGTAAGAATATTAAATTTACTACTGGCTCTATTAAGCGCATAACTTTGCCCGAATTGCAGTAATACTGCCAGACTATCGAGAGTTGGAGTTTTAATACCCGCTATTTCTGCCATTTCTACAGGCGCGGTAATCAGACTGATTTCTCCCTGTCGTCTGCGAGCAAAATCTTGGGCTAAAGAAGGAAGATGTCTTTGGCTTCCTGGCTCGGTGATATAGGCATAAACTTTTGCTTCCGAAGGTAAATCGGCTTTTTTAATGCCATAAATAAGAAAAATTTGCCGTAATTCTGCCACAATAATACCGATCGCATTATTGACATAAGCATTAGCGGTCAATTCGGCGATCGCACAATCAGTTAATGCCGAAAGTACATTAGTAGCAAGATTAATTGCTAGTTTTTGACCTACTTCAGTACGAATGTTTTCGTGGTAGGTAGTTGTCAAGCCATTATTGCTAAGAAGCTGGCATAACTGTTCGACAGTCGATTTTTGAAAATAAGACTGTTGCGGTGTTACCAAACCGACAGACATTTTAGGACTTTTTTTTACCTCGACTCGTCCCCAAGGAGTCTTACTACAGGGAGCTTTGACCACGCAACCAACTAAATGACGGTCGCCAAGTAAAGCCATAATTTCACCATCGGGATCGACACTATGAAGATAAGGACGAGAGCCAATTCGAGCGAGCAAACTAGGATTTAAATCAGACAGATAATTATTGTCGGCAAACCACCAATAGGGAATGCCGTTTTGAGCATGAAAAATGATGGAGTTGCAATCGGAGTGAGCGTGTATGTAGGGTGCGACTGCTGCCAAGCAATTGCTTTTAACGGCGACAACAATAATTTCAAATACTTCTTCTAACTTTTCTGTTATATCGACAAAACGAACTTTTTTGGTATTAGGTAAAATTTGCGTTTTTTCGCCACGAGAGTTAAATAAAAACAAACCGAATTGTTTAATTTGTTTGGTGTAGCTACTACGATCGCGACCTGCAAAAGTTACTTCTACTCCAGCTTTAACTAAAGATGCGCCGATCAAAGTTCCGATAGAACCAATTCCTACAACCATGATTTTGTTCATATTTGCTTTTCCTTTGCAGTAATTATTTTGGTTTGTTTTTTATTGTGCCGTTTTAAATAATCATGTATACAGTTCATTTTTCTGGTTTGGCTTATATATAAGTTTTTTTGCCAAAATTTTAGTTTAAAAATTAAAGTGACACAATTTTCGCGGTCGGTCTAAACAATAAACTTCAGCTTATTTATTTTTTATATTTGAGCCAACAAATAATTATTGAATCTCGATTAAAAACAAGCACAAAAAAACACTTCTTTTTTGAAGCAAAAACTACAAAGAAGTATTTTAATGTGATTTTTTGAAGTTTTATTGTGCCAAGTATAATGCACAATAAACATTTAATTTGATTAAATCTTAAGAAAGCAAATTTAATTTCAGGTTAAGAACAACACCATTTCTGATTAAGATAAGTTCGGAAAATAGCAATTTTGTGTGCGCGCTATAAAACAAACCGACTTTTTCCGACTTTATCCCGAAAAACTCCCGACTATAACCGACTGACAGAAGTTAGATAATTTCATAAGCTGCTTTGTAAGTAATAAAATTACAGTTTGGAGTTAAAGATGAATGACAAAAGTTTGACTAAAGATTTGGCAGGAGAAGTTATTTATAACCCTACTTTTTGGCAAACTAAAGAGAGGATCGATAATTTAGTAGCTAAATATCTTAGCAGCGAACAACTACGCGATCGCCTCGAAGATTTACCCCGACAGTTTCAAGATCCCCAACCCCGTAAATGGCAACCTATAGACTGGCATAAAATTAACCCAGAACAAATAATCGACATCGATTTAGATATCTTTCTCAGCATAATTAAAGGTGCGATCGATACTGAAGCACCAATTCATGATTATACGCAAACCAGCAGACAGTATTTAGAACCCATTCATTCTCTAATGGCGCGATTTGTCGGCGGCGTAGTCAAAGATGGCAAAGTTATCGAAATCGGTTTGTGGGAAAGGGAAGAACGCCAACATACTCCAGCTTTGATTAAAGTATACCGACAGCTTACCAAAGAAAAAATAAATCCCAAATTGCGAACTGTTAGAAGCTATCGAGCCGTAAAAGATCCCTATCGAGATTTGTATGGTCACGGTCTGCACCGCATTATTACCGAATACGGTGCTGTTTGTCTGTATCTCTGGTTGATGGCTCGCACTACTGGCACAATTCAGCAGGTATTAGCCGAATTGCTACAGGATGAAATTAACCACATGACTAAATTCTGGGGGGTTGGTCTTTGGCTGTATCCCAACGCTAATTCTCAGCTAATCGGACATATTTTTAGTCAAATAGCCAGTTTGCTACAGCCTGCCGATAAAAATAGCAATTTAGTAGCTACTTTTCATCGTCTAATGTCGGTGTTAGACTGGCAATCCTGGTCTTCATTGTGCAAAATAGAGACGATCTACACTTTTGTCTGGATTTTACAGCGTATGTCGCAATGGAGTAGTAGCCTAACACCAGAATATTTACAGCCGTTTTGTGCTTCGCCGCAGTTTTTTGATGAGGAGGCGGCGATCGCATTAACCTCAAATTAACAGTTTTTTAATAAAGATATTTCCAGCTTAGCAACTTACCAACTATTACTAAATCTCGTCTCATGACAGCGCAATTATTATCTACTTTACCAAACAAGACCGAATTAAAAATTTTACCCAGGCACGTAGCTGTAATTATGGATGGCAATGGTCGTTGGGCAAAAGCAAAGGGCTTGCCCAGAATTGAAGGGCATCGCCGAGGAGCAAATACTCTTAAGGAAACGCTGCGCTACTGTAAGGATTTAGGAATAGAAACTCTAACCGCTTACGCTTTTTCTACCGAAAACTGGGGTCGTCCTCATACAGAAGTAAGTTTTTTGATGGCATTATTTGAAAAACTGTTACGCAAAGAACTCAAAGAAATGCACCAAGAGGGAGTTCGGATTAACTTTATTGGTGATTTAACCATTTTGCCTCAGTCTTTGCAGCGAGAAATGCAGCACTCAATGGAAGTAACCAAAAACAACAATAATGTACATTTTAATGTGGCAATTAATTATGGTAGCCGTCACGAAATGGTTAAAGCCTGTCGGGCTATCTCTGAAAAAGTAAGACAGGGAAAGTTAGATCCAGAAACGATTGATGAAGATACGATTTCTAACTATCTTTATACTGCCGCCAGTCCCGATCCCGATTTACTAATTCGTACCAGTGGCGAAATGCGTTTGAGCAATTTTTTGTTGTGGCAGTTGGCTTATACAGAAATATACGTTACCGACATTTTTTGGCCCGACTTCGATCGCCAGCAGTTCGATCGCGCATTAAGAGCTTATCAAAAACGCGATCGCCGTTATGGTAAAGTTTTATAGCTCGATATGTTGTCTGAAATTTATAGAAATAGGTTGAATACATAGCTATTCAACCTATCAAAATAACTGTTAATAAATTAGAAATATCGTATTTCTAATTGTTGCGATCGGTGCTAGAAAGTTTAGGCACCGACAACTGCGCCCCCATTAGGATGGAGAACTTGTCCTGTAAAATAGGACGAATCATCAGACGCTAAAAAGACAAAAGCCGTAGCCACTTCTACTGGCTGTCCTGGACGTTTCATGGGCACTTGTTTGCCAAAGCCTTCTACCATTTCGGCATCAAAAGCATCGGGAATAAAGGGAGTCCAAATAGGTCCTGGAGCAACGCCATTAACGCGAATGCCTTTTTCGACTAAAGATTGAGATAGGGAGCGAGTAAATGCCAGAATTGCTCCTTTAGTTGTAGAGTAACTTAGCAGTGCCGCATTACCTTTGTAGGCATTAATCGAGGTAGTGTTGATAATCGAACTGCCTTCTTTTAAATGAGGAATTGCTGCTTTGCACAAGTAAAACATGGCAAAGATATTAGTGCTGAAAATGCTACCCAAACGTGCCGAGTCGATATCTTCTAGCGTCATCGCATCTTCAAGATACTGTTCGGCAGCATTGTTAACTAAAATATTTAGTTTGCCAAATTCATTTACAGTTTTTTGAACTATTTCCTGACAAAGTTCTTCTTTACTAATATCGCCAGGCAGCAGCAAACATTTTTGTCCTTGAGCTTCAACTAGTTCTTTAGTCTTCTCAGCATCGCCTTGTTCGTCTAAATAAGAAATAGCAACATCTGCTCCTTCTTTAGCGTACAAAACTGCTGTAGCGCGACCGATACCGCTATCGCCGCCTGTAATTAGAGCGACTTTACCTTTGAGTTTTTCGCTACCTTTATAGCTATCGCGGTCGTAAATTGGCTTGGGAGTCATTTCTGACTCTAGTGCGGGTTGTCTTTCTTGTGATTGTGCGGGAATTTTATTTGGAGAAATAGTCATATATACTGTGTGATTGTGTGTGCAAAAAGTAAATAGATGTCGAATTAAGCTGAAAGCTGTCCGCCAGTTACGTCATAAAGCGCGCCTGTAACAAAGCTGCTGTCAGAACTACCTAAAAAAACGTAGGCGGGGGCTAGTTCTTCTGGTTGGGCAGCGCGTTTGATTATGCCGTCGGTATCGTAGTTGTCTACTTTTTCGACAGGCATAGTGGCAGGAATGTTAGGAGTCCAAACTGGTCCTGGAACTACTGAATTGACCCGTATTTGACGCTCGCCCAAATTCAACGCTAGAGACTTGGTAAAGGTATGTACTGCACCTTTAGAGGTAGCATAGTCGATCAACATCGCTTTGCCCATTTTGCCGACGACGCTACCCGTGTTGATAATTGCGTCTCCTGCTTCTAAATGAGGTAGAGCAGCTTTAACCATATAAAAATAACCAAATATATTAGTTTCCAGCGTGCGTCGAAACTGTTCGAGGGAAATGTCTTCAAATTTTTTCTGAGTCATTTGGTAAGCAGCATTGTTAATCAAAATATTCAACTTACCAAAACGCTCTACTACCTGGGCGATCGCGGATTCACAATCTTCATAGTTACGCACATCTCCTTTAATTACCAAACAGTCTTTATTGCCAATATCTTTAACCATTTTTTTGGTATCTTCGGCATCGGCATCATTTTCGTTATAGAAAATAGCTACTTCCGCCCCTTCTAAAGCATAGGCGATCGCTACAGCCCTACCGATACCAGAGTCGGCACCAGTAATAAAAGCTACTTTACCGTTCAGTTTACCGGCGGGTTTATAGTTGGACAGGTCGCTATCAGGCTGAGGTTCCATATCCCTTTGAGAAGCAGGATAGTCTAGCTTTTGAGCGGGAATATCATCGGGAGTCGGACGGCGTTCTTGTTTCTGCATTAGCTTAATTCTTACTATTCGAGTGTCTAAAAAATGTGGCAATTATGTAATTTATTAAAATTACTTAGCGAACCAATATTTTATTTGCCCTTCAAAATATTTAACGCTTGTAGATGAAGTCGCTCTCTCGCTCGCTGTTGTTGCCTTTCGACCGCGTTAGATAGAGCTCTAGCATCTTACAGCAAAGCCTTTCTAACGAGATGACCGCGTATGGGCGATAAACGTCAGACACCTCCGTTAAATGGCGGTGTACCGTTCACTAGTTTTTAGATTAAAAAATAACTAATAAATTTAAATGAGTCTTGAGAATGATTTGCTCGATTAATTTAGCAGTTGAGTTTTTTTACTATTTTATTATCAGTAAAAAATTTTCTTTTTGTCGAACCTATAAGTGCTTTTAATAAATTTATAGCTAAAGTTAGATATTTTGCATTTCTCTTTCTATAGTAAGAGGCATAATTTGCCAGATTGCTATTACATAATTTTAGATAAAGTTAATGTAAGATAAAAATTTAAATTATGTCAGAAGCAGAAGCTAAAGCTATTTCAAATGCAAAAGACAAGATAAAAGAAGTAGTTCC